>NZ_JBMVFV010000056.1:0-39860 GCF_049538395.1 Micromonospora sp. AB353
CGCGTCCAGGACCGTGAGGCCCGCCGCGCCGGCCGCCGTCGGCCCGTCCGCGCCGAACATCCCGACCACCACCGACGGGTACGCGCCGCGCAGCGCGCCGACGTGCCCCAGGCCGTCGCGGCCGCCCGGCCCGGTCAGGAAGAGGAGCGTGTCGCCGAGCCGGTCCCGGCGCAGCCGCCCGGTCGCGGCGGGCAGCACGTCCGGCCCCGCGTCCGCCAGCTCCACCGCGGCGAGCCGGTCCAGCGGCCCGGCCGCGCCCGCGGGTTCCACCTCGGCCGGTACGACGAGCAGCAGGTGCACCGGCAGGTCCTCCCGCACCGCCGCGGCCACCACCGACGCGGCCGCCTCGCACGCCGACTCGAACGACTCCGCGACACCGCCGGCCCGGTCCGGATGCGCCGACGCCCGGTTGTCCAGCACCACCACCAGGCGCGGCAGGCTGGTGTCCACGTTCTCCCGCACCATCAGCTCACCCACCCGGGCACTGGTGCGCCAGTGCACGCGGCGTAACTCGTCACCCACCACGTACTCCCGCAGCGAGTCGAACGTGATCGACCCGTGCGGCACGCTGTCGGTACGCCCGTCCAGGCTGCGCCCGGCACCGGTGGGCACCGCGGACAGCGGGTGGATGCGCGGATGCACCCACACCGGCACCGTGCCGCCGTAGCCGCGCGCCAACGCCACCAGCCCCAGCGGATCCCGGCGCACCACCCGCAGCGGCCCCACCGGCACCACCCCACGGCGATGCGTCGGCACGTCGTAGCGCACCACCGTGTCCGCGCCCGGACGCAACCGCAGCAGCGGCACCGGCACCAGCGCGCCGGCGCAGCGGTCCTCGGCCACCAGGTTCGCCGCCCGCAGCCGGCCGGTGTTGCGCACCGTCAGCTCCATCGCCGCCGGCTCACCACGGGCCACCCGGTCCGGGTCGGCCCGTCGTTCCACGCTCAGCCGGGTCCGCCAGGCCGCGTTCACCACCGCGTAGCCGACCGCCACCGCGGCCGCCGCGCCGAGCACCGTCAGTTCCGGGTACGCGTAGCGGAACCCCACGCCGAGCAGCACCAGGGCGGCGACGAGCAGCCCGATGCCACGGGCGGTGATCCCCACGCTCAGCCGTGCACCGCTGTGGCCTGGCCCGACGGCAGCGGCACCGGCACCGACGCCACAGCCTGGCGCAGCACCTCGGCGGGCGTGACACCCCGCACCTGCGCATCAGGGGTGAGCAGCAGCCGGTGCGCGAACACCGGCTCGACGAGCGCCTTCAGGTCCTCCGGCATGATCCAGCCCCGGCCGTCGATGAGCGCGTACGCGCACGCCGCCCGGGTCAGCGCGATCACCCCACGCGGGCTCACCCCGACCCGCACCTGCGGATGGGTACGCGTCGCCGCCGCGAGCCGCACCGCGTACGCGTAGAGCGGCTCGGCGATGTGCACCCGCCGGGCCATCTTCACCATCTCGCCCACGGTGGCGGTGTCGGTGACGGAGGTCAGCGAGTCGGGGGAGCGGACCGTGGCGCCGCGCAGCACCTCCACCTCGACCGCCTCGTCCGGGTAGCCGACCGACAGCTTCACCAGGAACCGGTCGAGCTGGGCCTCCGGCAGCCGGTACGTGCCGTCCATCTCCACCGGGTTCTGCGTGGCCACGACCAGGAACGGCTGCGGCACCGGATGCCGGACGCCGTCCACCGTGACCGTCCGCTCCTCCATCACCTCCAGCAGCGCCGACTGGGTCTTCGGCGACGCCCTGTTGATCTCGTCGGCGATCACGATGTTGGCGAACACCGGCCCCGGGTGGAACTCGAAGCCCCGGCTGGCCTGGTTGAAGATGGTCACCCCCGACACGTCGGAGGGGAGCAGGTCCGGCGTGAACTGGATGCGCCGCCACTGCCCCTTCACCGTCGCCGCGATCGCCCGCGCCAGCGTGGTCTTGCCGACGCCCGGTACGTCCTCCAGCAACACGTGCCCCTGCGCGAACAGGGCGGTCAGCGCCAGCCGCACCACCTGCGGCTTGCCCAGCACGACCGCGTTGACGTTGTCGGCCAGCCGGGCGGCCAGGGCGGCGAAGCCCTGCACCTCCGGCTGGCTGAGCGGTTCGTGCGTGTTCACGGATGCGCCTCTCGGGTGCGGTCAGCAGGCAGGCAGGACGCCGAGGTCGTCGCCGCCCTCCAGGTTGAGCCAGGCCCACGGGATGTACGTCTTGCCCTTGTAGTCCACCTGGACCCACCAGGTGCTCTGCTTGTTGTTGTTGTAGATCCAGGCGTCCACGTCCTCGCCCTTCACCTTGCAGTACGTGCGCAGCCGGTGGCCGTCCGGCACCCAACCGGCCTGCCGGTCGTTGTCCTGCCTCGGCACCTCGAAGATCTCGTTGCCGTTGCGGCCCGGCACGTCCTTGTCGCAGTACGTCCGCTGGTCGCCGTCCGGACCGTTCTTGCAGGTGGCGACGCCGTACACCGGGTCGGTGGTCTGCGCGCGCGAAGCGGTGCCCTTACCAGCGGCGTTGGACGCGGTCAGCGTCACCGTGTACGCGGTACCCGGCGTCAGCCCGGTCACCCGCAGGCTGGAACAGCTTCCGCTCGCCGTCTTCCCGCCGGTCGCCGCCGTGCAGGAGGCGCGCCCGCCGCCCGCGTCCACAGTGAACGTCACAGTCACCGACGTGGCGTCCGCCGACGAGCCGGTCACCGTGATCCGGGGCTCGGCCACCGTCCGCGCGGTGGTGCTCGCCTCCGGTCCCGGCCCGGCCTCGTTCACGGCCTTGACCTTCACCGTCACGTTCTGCCCGTCGCCCAGGCCGCCCACAGTGGCCTGCACGTCTGTCACCTCGACGGACTTCCCGGCCGCCTCCACCACGTACTTCGTCACCGGCCGGCCGTTGTCCACCGCCGGGGACCACTGCACCGCGATCGTGCCCGGCTGGTCGGCGACTGTGGACGCGCGCAGCTCGGTCGGTGCCTTCGGCACGGTGAACGGCACCACCGTGTTGCTCACCGGCGACGCCTTCGACCCGGCGCCCTTCTCGCTCACCGCTGTCACGGTGAACGCGTACTGGGTGCCGTACTCCAGTTGCCCGGCCGGCACCACCAGCTCCGTCTTCGCCGACTCACCGGCCGGGGCGCTCGCACCCGCCGAGGTCGCCGTCACCGCGTACCTCGCGATCGTGTTGCCCTGGCCGTCGGCCTCGGGCCAGCTCACCCGCACCGTGCCGTCCGGCCGCGCCTCGGCGGTCACCGACGCCGGCGGGTCCGGCACCTCGGCGGTCGGCACCACCGGGTTGCTGCGCCGCGCCGGCCCCTCACCCTTGGCGTTCACCGCGTGCACCGAGAACGTGTACGTCTCACCGTTTGTCAGACCGGTGATCTCCAACGAGCGCTGGTTCGCGCCGACCTGGTGGGTCTGACCGGCGCCCTCCACCACGTACCGGATGATCTCGGCGCCGTTGGACGCGGCGGCCTGCCAGCTCACCCGCGCCGACGCGTCACCGGCGGCGGCGGTGACCGACTTCGGCGCACCCGGCTTGGACACCTTCGGCTTCTTCGGCGGGGGCGGCGGCGGAGCCACCGGCGGCGGGTCACCGCCCAGCACGTCGTTGGCGTACTTGTCGACCTCACGTACCTGGTTGCGGTCGTCGACCACCTGCGCGGTGGACGAGTCCGGCGGGTTGATGAACAGGTGGTTCTCGCGCACCTCCAGCTCGACCGGGCCGGGCCGGCCGGAGCCCTTCACGGTCTGCACGAGCTGCCCCTCGCCGTCGAAGGCGTACACCGTGCCGGTGGTCTCGTCGGCGCAGTAGAACCGGCCCGCCCACGCCACCGCCGGGCTCAGCCGGGCACCGGAGCCGGGCACCGTGAACCGCTTCACCTCGCGGCTGTCCCGCACCACGTGCACCGACCGGTCACCGGGGACCGTGACCGGCACCTGCGGCCCGCTGGTACGCGTCGGCAGGTTCCCCGGCGCGCTCATGCTCAGCTTCGCCCGCTGCGTCTGCCCGCCGACCACAGTCACCAGCGACGCCGAGGTCCGGTCCAGCACCGCGACACCCTCGTCCAGCGCGGACACCACCAGCTCGTGCGCCGGCTCGGCCACGTCGTACGTCTCGACCCGCTTCGGGCTGAGCCCGGCCGGCGGCGCGTCACCCGGCGTCTCCGGCAGCTCGGCGGCGGTCACCGCCGAGACGGTGCCCTCGCTCGGCACCGCGATCCACAGCTTGCCGGCGCCGTCGAACGTGCCACCGGTGATGCCCGGCGGGTAGCGCACCGGCTCACCCACCGGCGTCAGCGCCCGCGGGTCGAGCTGCCGGACGATGCCCTGCACCGCGTCCACCACGAACGCCGCGTCCTCGTGCAGCGCCACGCTCACCCCGAACCCCGGCGCGGTCGGCGTGGTCGCGGTGATCTGCAACGTCGCCAGGTCCAGCGAGCTGACCTGCCCGGTGTTGAGGTCGCGCAGGATCAGCAGCCGGTCGGTCTGCGCCACCTGCATCTGGTGCCGCCGCCCACCCGGCACCTCCATCCGGGTGTCCACCCGCGCGGTGACGCCGTTGACCCGGGCCAGCTCGCTGCGGGTGGTGCTCCACAACCAGGACGACGCGTCGAAGCTCGCCACCGCGTTGTCGGCCGCGCCCAGCCCGAGCACCGTCAGGCCCATCGCGGCCAGCAGCGCGGCCACCGTGCCGATGGTGACCAGCCCGCCCCGCATCCGCGACCGTGGACGAGCCTGCTCCGGCCCGGTGCCCGTGACGTCCTCGATGGTGGTCACTGCCGGCTGCCTCCCCGTGTCGGTGGGGGAGAGACGCCGAGCACGGCCGACCCTCCCCAGAGCCGGGAGCCATCATAGGTGCCGCCCGGAGCCGGTGAAACCCGCACCGTCCTCCTGTGGACACCGAGCGTGTCGTCCGTGGACGCTCAGTTCGGCGTGGGGCCGCCCTCCCGGTCCGTGCAGACCTGACCCGAGGTGGCGTACGAATCGGTCGAGTAGACAGCCAGCACCGTGAAGCAGTAGTCCAGCTTCGCGCTCAGCCCGTTCACCGTGTAGCGGGTCTGCCCGGCGTCCACAGTCGCCATCACCCCGAGCTTCTGCCCGGCCCGGCCACCCGCCACCACGAACGGCACCCCGCCGTTCGTCGGATCGGTCCAGGTCACCGTCACGGTGGTGGTGTCGTCGCGCAGCTTCAGGTCCCCCGGCGGCGGCCCGGCCACCTTCGGCGACGCGGCGCCGGACGCGGGCACCGGAGCCGGCGGCGGCGCCGCCTCCCGGTTCAGCAACACCACGCCGACACCGACCGCCGCCACCACCGCGAGCACCGCACCCCCGACCACCAGGGCCAGCACCGTCCGGTTGCGGCCCGGCCGCTCCGGCTCCATCGGGTACGCGTCCTGCGGCTGGACCGGCGGCGGCTGGTGGAACATCGGCGGGGTCGCCGGCCAGGCGCTCTGCTCCGGCTGGGCCGGTGGCTCCGGTCGCGTGGACTCGGGGAAGTCCAGCAGATCCTCGTAGATCGTCATCTGCCGGTTCGGCTCCGGCGCGTCCTGCTCCGGTTCGCTTGCCGTCTCGGCGGGTGCCGGCTCGTCCTCGTCCGGCTCCGGGGCGGTGGGCCGGTCGACCGGCTGGGACGGGGCGGCGCTGCTCCACGGCGGCGCGACCATGCCCCACGGCGGTACGGAGGAGCCGCTGACGGGTGCCGCGCTGACCGGTGCCGCGGGTGGTCCGCTGACCGGCGGTGGATAGGTGCCGGGGGGAGCGCTCACCGGTGGGTGTCCGGCGGGCGGCGCACTGACCGGCGGCGGGTAGCCGGGTCCGGGTGGGTCGCTGATCGGCGGCCCCGGAGGACCGCTGACGGGTGGTGCGGGTGGCGCGGCGGTCAGCGACGGGTAGCCGGGTGCGGGTGGCGCGCTGATCGGCGGCGGATAGGCGGGTGCGGGTCCGCCGGTCGGTGGCGGGTAGCCCACTGCTGGTGCGGCGCTGACCGGCGCGGCACTGACCGCTGCGGCGGGCGGGCCGCTTACTGGTGGCGGGTAACCGCTCACCGGAACCCCGCTGACCGGCTGTCCAGGAGGGCCGCTGACCGGGTGCGTGGGCGGTGCGCTGACCGGCGACGTCGAGGGTGATCCGACGGGCGGTGCGCTGACCGGCGGTGCGCTGACGGGTGCTGGGTTGACGGGCGCGGCGCTGGTGGGCGGTGGGCTGATGGGGGGTGCGGCGGGCAGCGGTGTTCGGCCTGCCGGAGGCGCACCGGCGGCGGGCGTGCCGAGGGTGCCCGACGCACCTACCGACGCGGTGCCCGGCTGCTTCACACTTGCGGTGGCGTCGGTGACCGGTGCACCACCCGAGCCGCCGCCACTCGTACCCGACGTGCTCGCCGGTGGTCCGCTGACCGGGGGTTCGCCGGTGGAGGCGGTCGCTGCGGGCTTCGCCGAAGCGTCGCGCGCTGCCTTTGCGGCGGTGCGTTCCGCCTCCTCTTCCAGCAGCGGGCCGATCTGCTGCACCTGGATCGTCGGCTTGTCCCAGCCCGGTCCACCGGGGACGGGCGGCACGGTAGGGGCGCTGGGCCCGCCCGTTCCGGTATCGGCCGGATCCGTATCCGCCGCCCGGTCCGTATCCGCCGCCCGGTTCGTATCGGGGCGTGGGGGAGCGGGGACGGACCCGGTCGTCGGCGTCGCCCGCTGGGTCGGCGCCGATCCGGGCATCACGGGGGCCGAGGTGGGTGCCGCCGGGGTGGCAGTGGCCGCTGCGGATTCCGCCACCGGCCGGGAAGCCGGCGTCGGCAGCACCGTCGAGCCCGCAGTGGTGGCCGGTGGCGGGGTGGCCGGGGTCGACCCCGGTGCGGTGACCGGCGGGACGACCGGAACGGCCGGCGGTGGTGGCAGGACATCGCGCTCCGGCGACGGGACGCGCGGCGCCGGCGGGATGCCTCCGGTGGAGGGCGGTGTCTCGACGACCGGCGTTGCGGGCGGGGGCGGGATGACCGGCGGAGGCGGTAGCGGATACGCGCCGACTGTCCCGGGCATCTGTGAGGGCGGCAGCGGCCTACTCGCCTTGCCCGGCGTCTGCGGCGGGGCGCCGACGGTGCCGGCTGTCTGCGGGGACGGTAGCGGTCTCCCAGCGGTGCCAGGTACCGGCGGAGGAGGGACCGGAGGCGCGCCGGCCACGCTCGGCGCCGGTGGTGGCGGGACTGGAGGCGTACCGGCCACGCTCGGCGCCGGTGGTGGCGGGACTGGAGGCGTACCGGCCACGCTCGGCGCTGGCGGGACCGGACGTGCGGGGACGGACGGCGCTGAGACGGGCGCGACATGCGCTCCGGCGGCCGAGGACGCCGGGCCCGGCATCGGAGGCACCGCTGGCCTCGCAGGGGCGCGGGGCGGCACCGGCGTCACGCCCGGAGTGACGGCCGGTCGACCGTAGGTTCCGGGCGGAAGCGGGGTGGCACCTGGCGCCGGTGGAACCGTGGTCACGCCCTGAGCCGGCGGAACCGGGGTGACACCGTGGGCCGGGGGCACCGGGCGGACGCCGGGAGTCTGCGGGGCGGCCCCGGCAGACGGCGGTGCCGCTGGTGCGGTGGTTTCGACTGGCACCACCGGGAACCGGGAGGTGGCCTCTTCCGTGATCGGCGCGAACCGCGTCGTCGCCTCTGAGACAGCCGGCGAGGGCGGCGCCCACGGACTCGTGGGCCCGTTCGGCCCGGCGCCGGGAGGCTGGTGCGGGGCAGGCGCCGCCGGGGGCGGAGGAGTGATCGGCGCGGACTGAGGTGGCTGCCCGGTGTGGGGCCCATGCGGTGCCGGGCCCGGGCGGGGAGCCCACTGTGAGCCGGGTACCGGCGGATTCGCTGCGGGCGCACCCGGGGCGACGGGCCGGGGCGGTGCCGGGGCGTGCGGGTGCGGCGGTGGGACAGGCCGCAGCGAGACGGTGGGCTCGGACACTCCGTGCCCGGGGTACCCGGCGGAGGCGGGACCGGGTTGGCCGGGCCGGACCGGGCCGAGGTTCCCCGGCAATGCCGGATCGGCATGTCCGGGCACTGACGGATGGGAGTGCCCGGGGCGGCCCGGACTCGGGTAGCCGGGCAGGGGCGGAGCGGGGTGCGGTGCGGCAGCGGCGGCGGAGCCGCCGGGGGAGGGGCCATAGCCTGCGGGAGCGGCGGCGGAGCCGCCGAGGTACTGGCGGGCTGCGCGTACCGCGGGGTGGTCCGGGCCGAGCACGGCGGACCCGGTGGTCGCCACCCGGCTGTAGTTGCGGCGGGCCTCGTGCCGGTTGCCCAGCTCCTCGGACACCCCGGCGAGGTCGAAGCTGAGCGCGAGCATCAGCGGGTCGGCCTCGCCGCGGCGGCGCTCGCCGGCCGCGTAGGCCTCTTCGAGTACGCGCCGGGCGGCGGCCGGGTCGTCGGCCTCGCGGTGCAGCCGGGCCAGCAGGTGTCCGGTGGCCAGGACGTCCTGGTGGTCCTCGCCGTACGCCGGGCGGGCCGCGATGATCGCGTCGGCGAGCAGGCGGCGGGCGCTTGTCAGATCACCCGCGGCGCGTAGCGCGAGGGCCTGGTGTTGAGTGGCGATCAACGGGGAGGGGTGGGACACGTGAGCAATGCTGCCCGGAATCGCCTGTTGCGCGCTACCCACCCGATCGTTGTGGCCGTTGACCTGCGCGAACATGCCGCGCTGGAGCTGATGTGCATGATCGTTCTGGGCCGTGTACAGTAATGCCCCGTGCGGCCCGCCAGGCCGACCGATGCGGTGAGTAGCTCACATTGGTCGACCGGGTAGGCTGGCACGTGCAGGTCCGGGTGGCGGAATGGCAGACGCGCTAGCTTGAGGTGCTAGTGCCCGTATAGGGCGTGGGGGTTCAAGTCCCCCCTCGGACACATCATTACCACATATCGATCATGATCCGCGCAGGTTGACCTGCGCGGATCTTTCCGTGGTTGGTGTGCAGTGTTCCTGGTCGCAGACGATGGTGATCTTCCTTCTGTGTAGGAGTGTGACCAGGTCGTGTGGAGTCTGGATCCCGCTGGGGAGGCGCGCATGGTCGGCGAGTCGCGCGATGATGTGGTCTTCTCGGACGTAGAGGGTCTTCTGTCGCCCGGTGCGAGGTCGTCCGTGAGCCCGTGCCAGGGCTGCTGCCAGGAGTAGCCTGCCGTGGTGAAGTACACCAAGCGACGACTACACGGCGACGCTCCCACGCAAACGTATGGGGCAGCTGTCTTGTTCACCGACGCTGTCAGGCCGTCGGACCCCGGTTGAAACAGCGCCTATGCCTTCAACTGTTCGAGGTCGTTCAGTGCGGCTACGACGACGTTCCAGGCGATCCGGACAGTGTCGTCGTCGGGCGAGTAGTGCTGCTTAATCTGCTTCTTCGGGTGTACCAGGTTGCGGTGGTTGCGCAGTACGTGGGCGTAGTCGATCACGTCTTGAGCGACCCACCGTTTTTCGGCGGCCAAGTTGATCAGCGACTCCAGGTGATCGTTGAGGCGCTGGTCACCGGTGTGGTGAGCGAGCGCCACGTCATAGAGGACGCCTTCGAGCAGGCTTCCGAGCATGACGACGGCGGCGGTGCAGGCACCGGATTGCCAGCAGAGGTGGGCTTCGTTGAGTCGGGCGGTGAGGTGGCGGCCGAAGTCCGGGTCTTTCAGGATGTTGGCGAGGCTCGCAGTGAGTTCCAGCGGCACCTGCATGGTAGGTCGCGTCATCATCGGAGTCTGTGTGACGAGTTCGGGACGGCCCGCCGCGTAGCGGATCTGATAGCCCTCCACGGCGAGTAGGGCGTTGAGGTCGTCGACGAGGTGGCGCCGGGCTTCGTCGTCGTCGAGATACTCGCGGGGGTCGGCGAGGCGGAGCAGCAGTCGGCGAAGCCCGTCAGGTTCGCGGCGGCGACGCAACGTGTGAAGGACCCACTCGCGGCGCCCGCCGGTCACCTCGCCTACGCGGCGCCAGCCTGCGGCCTCGAACAGGGCGGTGATCTGCCGGCCGGTCCGATAGTAGGGGGTGCTGTCGTCGCCGCAGATGAGGTCCGCGAGTCGGTCGAGGACTTTGCTGTCGAGTTCGACAGTGACCTCGTTGCCGTTGTTGATGGGATCAGTTGTCACAGGTTCTGCTCCTCATGCGCGAAGGGCAACTCGATCGGCTCCCACGCGTCGGCAGGGGTGTCCGACGCGCTCCGCGGGAAGATCCCACGTTCGGTGAGCCGGGCGAACAGGGTCGCTAACTCCTTGTGGGCGTCGAGCTCGAACTCACTTTCCCGAATGCGGATGACTTCCCAGCCCATGCGGAAGAGTTCTCGGTCGCGACGCCCATCGGAGACGACGTCCGTCGGTCGGGTGTGCCAGCGGTGGCCGTCGCATTCCACCGCGAGCCTGCCGCCGCTTCCGACGACCACGAGGTCAAGCGTGCGCGATCCGACCTTGAACTGGGGCACCACGTGGTAGCCGCGACGTTTGAGGATTCGGAACACGCGCTGTTCCAGCAGGGATTCGAACGGAGGGCACCGGCGGTCGGCGCTGACGCTCTTGAGGTCTGGCGATGGTCCGAACACGGACGGCGGGTTCATCATGTAGCCGATCAGGGAAGCGCGCAGGTCGTCGGGTTTGTAGTCCTTGGGCGGCACGGAGGTGAACAGCCACAGTTGGTCGCGGGCGCGGCTAGCGGCGACGTTGTAGTTCTGGTAGAGGTTCTCGCCGACACGTCGGGGCGCCGCAGTGACGACGGTGGACAGGAAGATGACGTCGCGCTCTGCTCCTTGGAAGGTGGGCGCCGAGCCGACGCTGACCTGGCGGGCGGCGCGGACTTCCGGTGCGACGGCCGTGTTGATCTCGTGGTCAAGGAGTTTGATCTGTCCGTGTCCGTGAAGCACGATGACGCCGAACGTTTTGCCCGCATACTGGGGATCGTTCAAGCATTCAAGCAGTTGCGAGACGATGCGTTTCGCCTCCACCGGGTTGCGGATTGCCTGTGCAGATCCCTCCTGGTAGGTGCCCTCGACGTGGCAGACGCGCAGCGGCTCCAGATCGGTAGCTTTCCTCTCGCGCAAAGGAATGATCTCGCTGGCCCCGCGGTAGAACTGCTCCTTCGACCAGTTGATGATTTCGGGCATGCATCGGAAGTGTTCTCGTAAGCGGACGACGGCGTCCTTTCCGGATCGCGCCGAGAGGAGACCGTACAGGTGGGCCTTGGGGGTGAAATGGTACCGGATTTCGGGATCTAGTTCTCCCAGGTGCTCCGAAAGGGCTCGGAAGTGTTCGTCGAAGGTCCTGCCCATCCGATTGGGCGCCGGGGTGCATTGCTGGTCGTCGCCGACAACGATGATCCTTGGTGCCAGCCATAAGAGAAACAGGTGTTCCAGCCCAACCTGACTCCCCTCATCAACGATGACAACATCGAAGGCATTGCGTTTGACGGTCAGATTCTCCAGCAGGCTCGGCAGAGGGATTACCCATGCAGGCACGATGCCCTGTGCTTTGCCCATCGCCGCCTGCGCTGCCTGACGCAGTTCGCGAACCTTGCGGCCGCCGCCGGCCCCGATCTGCTTGCGGAACCCGCGGAAGCTGCGGAGGGCCCGCATGTCGGCGTCAGTCATGCGGTTGACGAGCGCCCGGGTTGCTTCGGCCGCTGCCAGTTGCTCGGTGACCTGGGCAAGGTGTATTTCGACGTCGTCGTAGTCCCGTCTGACCTCTTGCTCCGTGCCGGCAGTGCGCCGTGTCCGCACGAAATGGTCCGCGTGGTACCAGGCCCACGCCGCAGGCAGATCCCGCATACGGGCGTCCCAGCGAGGATCGACGCAGCTGTCTTGCAGCAGGTGAAGCAGTTGCGGATGCGCACTGTCCAGTAGCTGCGTGAGTCTGAGGCGGCGCCGCTCGGCCTGCTGCTCGTGGCGGGCAGTGTCCAGTGCAGCGATTGCCTGGCGGTATCCTTCGAGGGATCGCTGGTCGATCGCGGCGATGACGAGTTCAACCTCGCGGCACGAATCCTCGCGCGTCAGGTGCCTTCGGACCGCGTCACGGTGTCCAGCTACGGCGGCCTGTGCTGCTTGCAGGCGGATGTGATGGCGGGCGGCTGCGGTCGATGAGATCACCGCGCTGACGTCGTCAATGGTGGATAACCTGGCCGGCAGACCGGCGGCTTCCAGGTGGTCGCGGATGGCGGTGTGGACGGCGGCGAGCTGTCGGACGTCCAAAAGGAGGCGGTGCGAATCTTGCAGCTCGGACAAGGTTGCGGTCACACGGCCAGGCGTGACAACTACTCCGACGTCGGCCCACAGCCGCAGGAGTTGGGTGGTTTCGATGTGGACTTCAAGGTGATCAAGCGCGGCGTCTAGCAGAGGCAGCGTGGTCGGCGGCCTTCCATCGACGCGTATGCCGCTGATCAGTGCGGTGGCCCTGATGCGTGCAGGTTGGACGGCGAGAAGCGTGCGACAGGTCAGACTCGTGAGGTGAGTGCGGAGTTCGCGGCCCACGGCGAGCATATGGCGGGCTTGCCCCAGGTCGAGCTCACCAGCGTTTGTGAAACGCACTTCCGCACCTAGTGTGTGCGCCCGAAGCTTGGCCTGAAGGCGCTCGGCGCGGCCGGCGACCTCGGCCACGTGCCGCCACAGGGACTGCCGCCGTCCTGAGAAGTGATCTGCGATGGCACGTGCCACCCAGTGCGGCGACGACCCTGAGTCCGCGTCCAATCCGAGCCGCTCCGCGATGGCGGTGAAGCGCTGCCCGAGCAGGTCCAGGTCCCTCAGCATGTCCTCACCGGCAGCCGCCAAACGGGGCGCCCACACGTTGGTGTGTTCCTGGACGGCGGCCGTGGCGTCGAGTTCGGCATCGATCGCCTCGGCGAGCACGGCCGGCTTAGGTAGGTCTGACAAGTCAGGGATCACTTGAGTGAGGCGGGCGCGTCGAGCTGGGTTCGTCGTTCGTAGCAGGTGCACCAGTTCGGTGGCTTCCGCTGTCGTCATGGGTGGCCTGTCGGGCAGCCTGGGGACGGCTGGCGGCATCCAGTCGAACTGCTCTGCGTTGCCCTTGACGTGGCGTGCGATCTGACCAAGTGATCCCCGGTAGAGTTCGGTGCTGAACCAGGGAGCGACCGGGTCGTGCGCGATGAACTCCGCCTCACGTAGATGTTGAATGCGGTGGTTGAGGTAGGCGGATCGCGACCGTAACTTGTGCCGTTCACCGCGAAGCGCCTCAACCTGCTTGGTCAGTTCCTCCGTATCGGCGTATGCGGTCAGGTGCGACAGGGCGTCAAGACCGAAGCCGACCTCGGTAGCGGCGTTTCTGCCGTCGGTCATCAGTACGCAGAGATCACGCAAAGATGCTGGTACCTTCTCGCGAAGCTCGCGCAGCGCCTGATCCTTCTGGCTCGTGACGAGCACCCGCTGCCCGCGCGCCAACAGCGCCGACGCCAAATTCGCGATCGTGTGCGTCTTGCCGGTGCCCGGCGGCCCCTGAACCACGACCCCCGTCTCGGAGCGAAGCAGCTCGATGACATGCATTTGCTCATCGTTCGTCGGCAGGGGAAAGAGAGGGTCGCTACCGAGCACGTCGCCGTTGACAGCGCCCTGGCTCCTCAGCCACCCGTTACGCTGCTCGGGCTCGGTATCCACCACGAGCTGGGCAAGCGCGACGGGAACCTCTGCGTCAGGTTGTCGTAGCGCCTCTCGGATGTGCTGGTAAGCCTCGGCAAGGAGCACCCGACTGCGCCGACGTACCAACAGCGCCGGCGACAAGCTGACCACTGGGACGCTCGGCAACTCGTCACCCGCCACTACGGGATGGTCCTCCTGGTGCAGCTCCGTATCCAGGCATTCCTCGAGGAGGCCGACGATCGGAGGCAGCAAGGCTGGCCATGGAAGGTCTCCGTCGACGATCTCCTGCCGGCGATATCTCCCACGCTCACTCCGGAACAGCTCCTGATCGTCAAAAATTTCCCGATCTTCGATCCTTCGACGTCCTGTCCCCATCGACACAGACACCTCGGCCGTCGCTCTGTCCAGTCGAACGACCACACCCTCGGCCATGACGTGACGACGAAAACGGGTGCCGTCCGGCGCTGTCCACCGAATCAGGCCGACCCCGAGAACGAACTCGTACTCGTCGTCCTGCTGCTCGATGGTCTTGGCAGCGCGCTCAAGCTGCTCGTACAACCGCCCGACAGCGTGCAGGCGCCGAGCCTCGTTGGACCATGCCTGCCACTGCTCAACCCAAGCGTCGAAGGCGCGTACGATCCGCGCCGGCGGCCCGGGACTGTCGTCGCTGTGCGGGTGGGCGTCCAGCAGGCGTGGCAAGGAACCAGCGAACCCGCCCATGGAGTCCATGTCGATCCACTCGTGCAGCAACTCCGGTGGCGCCGGCTCGGGCGGTGGTCGAGACGGGCGCAGTCGCATGATCATGTCATCTGCGGGGCTAGCAATCCACTGAACGCCGCGCGGCAGGGTGTCGAGCCAAATGACTGGATCAGGCGCGTCCGGGTCCTCCAGAATGTCGCACACTGGATCCCGCTCGACTGCGGCCGTCACCTCCGCGAGAAACTCGACCAGCTTCGTCGTTTTCTCGATCGCAATCTGACTGAGAGTCACGCTCGCATGCACCCCCTGTAAGTTCGCGGCAACGTCACAGACTGCGCCGCCGTCAACCAAGATCACAAGAGTGATCCCGCGCGCGCAGCGTGAGTAAACGGTCCGAGCAGGGGTGCAGCACGAAAATCGGACCCCGTCGCCACCTCGCCTCTGCGGTGTTCGCGGTCGGCGCCGCGATAGTCTGCAACGGATGAAGCTGTCGGCTCGAAGGTGAGGCTTGCCCGATGGGTTCCAGCTACGAACCGATGAGTCTGGCCAGGCTCGCCACTCATCTGGCATCCGCGGACACCGACCAGACTCGCTGGAAGCTCGTATGGGAGTTCCTTGAGGAGTACCGCTGGGAGCCCGCCGAAACCAGGGTCGCCCTGTTGAGCGACGAGCCCGGGCTGACGGGGGATCCGCGGTGGGATGCGCTGCTTGCCGCTGTTGCGGAGCATCTGCTGGCTCAGGCGGATCTTGCTCCGCCCGCGTGGGTCGACGCGCGTGTGCTGCGCCGGGCGTGGTTCCCGGCCGAACTGGCCATCCATCGGGCCGACGCACTGGCGTGGGCCCCGGCTGCATTCCGAAAGCATGGCGTGTACCTGTCCGTTCACGATCTGGCGGCGGCGTGAGCGGGTCAGGCGGCGTGCTGATGGGGCGCGCGGAACTCGAACGCGCGTTCACTCACTTGGGCGAGCGGCTTGTCCGTCGCGGGGTCGTGGCCGACATCTTCGTTGTGGGTGGTGCCGCAATGGCGCTCGCTTACGATGCGAAACGGGTGACCAGGGACGTCGATGCGATGTTCGTCCCGCACGGTGTCGTCCTTGACGAGGCGCGTGCAGTGGCCGATGAACTGGGTCTGCCGCCGTGGTGGCTCAACGAGCAGGCCAGTGTGTATGTCTCCGGCAAGAACGACCCAGGCAGGCGGCGGGTCTTCGACCACCCTGGCCTGCGCGTGATGGCGGCCTCGCCGGAGCATATCTTCGCGATGAAGGCGCTTGCGGCGCGGACCCGCGACGTGGACGACCTTCGCATCCTGGCAGCGCTGGCCAAGGTGGCGACAGTGGATGACGCCCTACGTCTGTGCAGCGATTTCTACCCTGACGAAGTCGTTTCGCCGCGGGCCATGGGAGTCATCCGCGAACTGTTCGAGTAGGTCGAGCGCTGCCGCCGAGTG
Source organism: Micromonospora sp. AB353 (assembly GCF_049538395.1). Classification (NCBI taxonomy): domain Bacteria; kingdom Bacillati; phylum Actinomycetota; class Actinomycetes; order Micromonosporales; family Micromonosporaceae; genus Micromonospora; species Micromonospora sp. AB353. The sequence continues at coordinate 15,685 of NZ_JBMVFV010000056.1, forward strand.
CGGGAAGAACCCCGACGTGCCGTGCTGCAATTGGTCAGCCTGTGCATTTCGCGCGTCGCAAGAGCGAGTTGGCCGAATCCGTTAAGATTCGAGGCAAGCCACTGAGAGGCAGGACCTGTATGAGGTCTCGGCTGAGTGAGTGTCCGGCGACGGCGTGGCGGTCTGCCCAATCGAGTCCAGGGCCTGCGCTGCCTGGAAACGGGCGGATGCTTGCGTGTTTGTGCCACGAACACGCAGCCGAGGGGCAAGCACTTGAGCCAACCCTGGCCGTACCGTAATCTATGAGCATGCGCACCCGAAATGGTGCACATATGATACGTGCAGGTGTTCGTATCCCCCCTCGGACACGCATTTCCCCCACGAAGCGTGATTTATCTTCGCGGTTCGTGCGATCCCCGTCCCGTTGGGCGGGGATCTTTGCTGTGCGGGTCAGGACGCTCGTCGGGGCGGTGAGCGGGAAGACCGCCGTGTCAGTTTCGGCGGTCCGGGCGTCGTGGTCGCACACGAGGATCATGTTGTGGAGCCGCACGTAACCAGCAACGCTGTCTGCTGGAGTCGATGACCGACGCTCGCCCCAAACTCCCGTGGGCGCCACTTGCCAGGGTGAACGCATCGTTGAGCGACACGGCCGATGGCACGACAGGGCCACAGATGCCGGCCGAAGCTTTCCGCTCCGGCCGGCATCGCGTATTCCGATGTTGGCTCAGGAGGTCGGTTGGAAGAGGATCCGGCGGTAGTCGCTCAGGTTGTGCGTGCCGTTGTCTATCACTTCCAGGATCACGTGGAAGCTTTTCCCGGCCGCGTTGGCGGGAACGTTGATCGTGGCGGTGCTGGAGGTGCTGTTCGCAATGGTGACGGGTCCGGAGTACGTACCGGCGTCAGACTGGATCCACCAGTTGTACCGCAGTCCGTTGCCATCGGGGTCGAAGGTCTTGGAGGCGTCGAGCGTGACTGACGTTCCCTGCTTGGGCGTCTTCATGAGGACGCTGACGCCGTCGTCACCGTCGAGGACGATGATCGGGTTCCGGTTGCCGCTGCCGGACTGCGCCCAGTCCATCCTGGCGGCGAAGTTGTTGAAGGACGCCGAGTAGAAGCGACTGTTGTAGGTGCCGCACGAGCCGGCGCCGGTCCATACGTTGTTGGAGTCGCCGGTGAAGGTTCCGCCCCAGCTTGCTTGGTTCGGGGAGTCGGGGTCGTTGAGCCCGGTGGGTGTCACGTAGAGGAAGGAGGGCGTATCGCCCTCGACCCCGTACACGTAGTTGGGATACTGCCGGCCGAGGTTGCCGTGCCCCTGGATGTGGGTCTGGTATTGACTCCAGTTGGACTTGCCTGTGCCGTTCTGGAACTTCCAGGCGCACTCGTCCCAGATGAACAACAGGTTCCCGCCGGACACTCCGCGCATCCACTGGTGGGAGCTGGCGCTGATGGGCTGCGAGGACGACCTGTCCTGGTCGGTGATGGTGTAGACCCGCAGCTTGCGCAGGAACGAGGTGAACTGCTCCTGGGTGCGGTCCTGCTTGACCCGCCAGATCGACTGGGCGGCGGTGTTGCCGCCACCCCACACGGTGACGTACAGGGGGCGAGCGTCGTTCTCGTCGGCCAGTCGGATGATCTGGTTGCTGCCGGGCGAGTCGTTCGAGGCCCCGAGGAACTGGACGCCCCGGTTGCGGCTGCCGGTCATGGTGCGGTCGCGCAGGTACTGCGCGCTCGGCCAGTAGCCGATGTCCTGCCGGCTTTCGTCCTGGGCGAAGCCGGTCTGACCCGACCGCTTCATCAGGTTGGGCAGGTCCTTCTCGTACGCGTTGATGGTGTCGTTGATGATGCTGATGAAGCCGCTCTTGGTCGGGTCGTTGAGCGTGTCGATGCTCCACCCGGTGGTGAGCACCAGGGCCTCGATCTCGTACATGTCCGCGTGCGCGAGGAGGCGGGTGAGCGATTCGTGGTCGTCCGGCTCCCAGGTGGAGATGTCGGTCAGCACGACCATCCGCGGCTTCGATGACGACTTCCGCACCGCGACGGTCTTGGTGAGGGTGTTGGTGCGACCGTCGTTGTCGGTAACGGTGAGGGTGATGTTGTAGGTGCCTTCGGTAGTCCAGGTGTGGGTGGTGGTGGGGCCGGTGGCGGTGGTGTTGTCGCCGAAGTTCCAGGTGTAGGTGGTGATGGTGCCGTTGGGGTCGGTGGAGGTGGTGCCGTTGAGGGTGACGGTGTCGCCGGGTTTGGGGTTGGGTGGGGTGATGGTGAAGTCGGCGATGGGGTCGCCGTTGTTGATTTTGATGGTTCGGGTGGTGGTGGCGGTGTTGGCGTTGCTGTCGGTGATGGTGAGGGTGACGGTTTTGTCGCCGGTGGTGGTCCAGGCGTGGATGGTGGTGCGGCCGGTGGCGGTGGTGCCGTCGCCGAAGTTCCAGGTGTAGGTGGTGATGGTGGCGCCGGGGGAGGTGGAGGTGGATCCGTCGAGGGAGACGGTTTGGCCGGTGGTGGGGTTGGTGGGGGAGTAGGTGAAGGCGGCGGTGGCGCCGGCGGGGGTGACCTTGATGGCGTTGACCTTGGCGTTTTCCACGTTGGACACGAACTGGATGTTCAGGGTGCCGTCGGTGACTGCCACGGTGGTTTGGGTGGTGTAGGCGTTGTTGGCGCCGGCTTTGGCGTAGATGTCGAGGTCGGTGATCTTCTCGGTGCCCTCCATGAGCACGTCGAAGACCCGCTTGCCGGCCTGGGTGTGGTAGGTCTCGGCGAAGTAGAGCGTCACCTGGTAGGTGGCGTTGGTGAGGCTCTTGGCGTAAGAGAAGTTGCCGTATCGCTCAGTCTGGAACAGCGGGTCGTCGGTGGTTGCGCCGATGGGGACGGCGTTGGTGTAGGTGGAGCCGCCGGTGGATCCGGTGTCCGCGGCGAAGGTGGTGCCGTCGGTGCTGGTGTAGGCGCTTCCACCGGCGTTGATCGCGAAGGTGGTGGGTGCCGGCGGTGGTGGGGTGGTGGTTCCGGAGAACTGGAACCAGTCGACGTTGATGTTGCCGTTGACGAAGACGAGTCGTACGTCCTGCGTGCCGTTCTGGGCCGGCAGGGTCAGGGACTTGGTCTGGTAGGTGTCCCACCCGCCGGTTCCGGGGACGGTGAGGGTGCCGAGGTTGGCGCCGCCGACCCAGACCTGGATTGCGGTGTTGCCGCCGCCGTTGGCGGCGTTGATCTGGATGGTGTTCGTGCCCGAGTGCAGGTCGACGCCGTTGTACTGGGTCCAGGCGTTCGCGCCGACGTAGCAGAGCACGCCGTTGCAGACCTGCAGCGAGCCGCCTGAGCTGGTGTAGCTCTCGGCCTCGATCTTCGACCAGCCGTCCACCGTGGCGGCGGCTTGGGCGTGCACCGGCCGGGCGCCGGACCACAACGCCATCAACACCAGCAACGGCACCGTCACCAACGCCACCGACAACCGATACCTCATCGACAACATCACAACCTCCACAAAGAAGAAGAAAACAATGGCCAGAAGAATTCGACGCCACGCAGGATCTGCTGCGGCTTGTCGAAGAATGGTTTCTCCGCCCTCCGTTCTCCTTCCTCGCCGAGCCATGGAACGGCGCATTAACAATGCGGAGAAGGATGCCACGAATCGCCCCGGGCCGACCGGTGGAGAGTGGGCAACGGTGCGCTCTGCGCCGCTCGCCGCTGTCGATCAATCCGGTCAGCCGAGTTGATTGCCTCGGCTATCAAATTGACTGTGATGATTGCACGGGCTTGCTTGTGTGACAAGTTCCATTCATCTGTGAGTAGATATTCAAGGTCGGAGTCGCAGGTGATCCCGGCGCCAGCGTCGCGAGACGGCGCAGAGGCTGGGTGGCGGGCCCGTGGCCGGCGGTCGCCGACCGGATGGCGGGACGAGGGCCCGCTGGCGGGTCGGTCGTCGTTGCGCAGTCAAGTCATTGACATTGCTGAGTCGTTAACTCTACCGTAGCTGCATGCATCGTCGGGAAGGAATATTTATGCATCCCGCGAGTGCCCGCACGGCCGTGGCCGCTACTGACGGTGCTTCACCCCCCATTTCCCCGGTAGGACATCCCGTACGTACCACCAACCCCCGATGGAGACCACCATGCTCCTGTCGAGACATCGGCTGTCGATGGCCGTGCTCGCGATCCCGCTGGCAGCGATGCTCCTGCTGCTCGGCGGCGTCCGGCTGGCCCAGGCCAACACCGCGTCCGCCCAGGCCAACGCCGACGGCTGGTCCAGGATCGAAGCGGAGAGCTACACCAGCTCAGGCGGCACGCTGCAGGTGTGCAGCGGGGTCCTGTGCTACGTCGGAGCCAACGCCTGGACCCAGTACAACGGCGTCGACCTGCACACCGGGACCACAGCGGTCCAGCTGAACGTCGCCAACGGCGGCGGCAACACCGGGATCCAGGTGTGGATCGGCGGCGTCAACACCGGCACCCTGACGGTGAGCGGCACCGGCGGCTGGAACACCTACCAGACCAGGTCGCTCACTCTGCCGACGCAGAGCGGGCTCAAGGACGTGAAGCTCGTCTTCGTCAACGGCAACGTCAACGTCGACTGGCTGCAGTTTTCCGGAACCCCGACGTCCCCCAGCCCGAGCCCCACCACCCCGACCCCGACCCCGACTCCCACGTCGCCGTCGGGGAAGTACCGCATCGTGATCTCGTCCGACTTCCCGACGCTCGACGGGGCCAACAGCGACCCGGACGACGTGCAGTCGATGGTCCGGTTCCTGATGTACACCAACGAGTTCGACGTCGAAGGCCTGGTCGCCTCCGCCGCCACCTACGCCAACATCGCGCGTAAGGCGAACATCCTGGCGGCGATCGACAAGTACGACCAGGTCGACGAGAACCTCCGCAGGCACGACCCGGCCTACCCCAGCCCCGCCTACCTGCGCTCGGTCACCTTCCAGGGTCGGGACGGCACGTGGGGCAAGTCGACGGCGAACAACATCGGCGCCGGCAAGGACAGCGAGGCGTCGGACGCGATCATCAGGATCGTGGACAAGCCGGATCCGCGGCCGGTGTGGTTCAGCATCTGGGGCGACAACAGCCAGGTCGCGCAGGCGATCTGGAAGGTGCAGAACACCCGCAGCTCGGCCGACTTCAACAAGTTCATCGGCAAGATGCGCATCTTCGCCATCGCCCACCAGGACGACACCATCGACTGGATGAAGCAGAACTTCCCCAGCCTGTTCATCATCCACTCGAACACCACCTACGGCGGGATGTTCTGCAACAGCGGCGACACCTCGATCTGCAACCTCGCCTGGCTCGACGCCAACATCCGCAACAACCACGGCCCGCTCGGGGCCGTCTACCCGCCGAGGGGTTGTTGCGTGTCGGGCATGCAGGAGGGCGACTCGCCCAGCTTCCTGCACCTGCTCAGCGCCAACCGCGGGCTGAACAACCCGGAGGATCCCACCCAGCCGAGCTGGGGCGGGCAGTACCGGCGCGACGGCTCCACCAACCACTGGGTCGACGGGCCCGGCGGCGGCACCATCTCGCAGTGGCGCTCCCAGTTCCAGTCGTCCTTCGCCCAGCGCGCGGACTGGAACGTGTCCTGACCGTCGCCGGATCGGTGCGCGTCGCACTCATCGTCCGTGAGTAGCCGCGACTGCCGGGCGTCACCCTCGACACCCGGCAGTCGCGCCTCGAAAGGATGGCACCACCGTGAAAGTCGCCCCGCTCAAGCCGCGCCTGGTGGTGCTGACGGACATCTCCACCTGGGAACCCGACGACCACGAGTCGCTGACGCGGCTCCTCGTCCACGCCGACATGTTCGAGATCCAGGGGCTGATCCTGACCACCGGCTGGAGCTTCGAGACTCTCGACGACCCCACCACGAGCGGGTTCATCGGCATCATCCAGGACACCATCGACGCGTACGAGCGGGATCTGCCGAACCTGATGAGGCGGTCGGAACAGGTCGGGTTCACCCAGGACGGGCGCCCACAGGAGATCGGCTACTGGCCGAGCGCGCAGTATCTGCGGGACCGGACGACGACCGGCAGCCGGAACCGGGGGGTGCGATTCCTGGGCGACACGAACGACTCACCCGGTAGCGATCTCATCATCCGGCTGGCGGAGGACGACGACGACCGGCCCTTGTGGGTGACGTTCTGGGGCGGCGGCAACACTCTCGCCCAGTCCATCTGGCGCGTGTGGCAGGACCGGACCGCCGACCAGTTGACCGGTTTCCTCCGCAAGTTGCGCGTCTACGCGATCACCGACCAGGACAGATCCCAGACCGAGCCGCTCAGCTCGAGCTCTCATCAGTGGATGCACCGCATCTCCGCGGGGCGGCTCCTGTTCATCTGGGACGAGTGCGCCTGGCGGTTCCAGAACGCCACCGGCAAGGCCAACTGGAGTGCGTACGAGACCCACATCCAGGGTCACGGCAACCTCGGGCGGCAGTATCCGAGGTATGTCTACGGGGTCGAGGGGGACACGCCCTCCTTCCTCTACCTCATGCCCGGCGGGCTCAATGATCCCGACTCACCGAACCAGGCCAGCTGGGGCGGCACGTTCACCGGCGACTCTCGCAACGTCTGGACCGGCGCCGGTTCGTGCGAGACGTACAACAAACGCTTCTACGCCGCGTCATTCAACAATTTCGCCGCCAGGATGGACTGGGCGGAATCGGGGTCTGGCAACCGGAACCCGGTCATCGTGCTCGACGGCGAGAACGGCGCCGGCGTGGTGCGGAGATCTCCCGGACCGGGGACGGCGGTCACCATCGACGCCTCCCGCACCTTCGACCCGGACGAGGACAGGCTGCGCTTCACCTGGTGGGTCCAGCCCGACGCCGGCACGTATGCCGGCCCCGTCGCCATCGTCGGAGGCAACTCCAGTATCGCCACGATCAATGTCCCCGCGGATGCGGCGGGCGAGAGCTTCCACGTCGTGTTGGAGGTCGTCGACGACGGCCCTCATCGTCTCAGCGACTACCGCAGGATCATCTTCGAGCCCGTCGCCGAAGGCGACGCCCGATGACGTGGAGAAAGCATTCGTGCACAGCGTCCGAGAATGGAGCAGCTCAGATGAAACCCGTTTCCCGCCCGAGGCGGACCCGACAGCGTCTGCGTCGCGGTGGCGCCGCGGCGGCAGCGCTCGTCACCGCGTCCGGGATGGCGGTGGGCGTCGCCACGCAGGCTCACGCGGCAGCCGGCTGCCGCGTCGACTACGCCGTCACCAATCAGTGGGAGGGTGGCTTCGGCGCCAACATCGCGATCACGAACCTGGGTGACCCGGTGTCGAGTTGGAACCTGAAGTTCTCCTTCGCCGCGGGGCAGAAGATCTCGCAGCTCTGGAACGGGAACGTCACCCAGTCCGGCGGCAGCGTGACCGTGACGAACCTGTCCTACAACGGCTCCCTCGGCACCAATGCCACCGTCACCCCCGGCTTCAACGGCACCTGGACCGGCAGCAACCCGGCGCCCACCACCTTCACGCTCAACGGTGTGACGTGCACCGGCTCGGCCGGTCCCGGTCCGACTCCCACCACGCCGGCCCCGACCCCCACCACCCCGACCCCGACCCCCACCACGCCGTCACCCACGCCCTCTCCCACGCCGTCGCCGACGGGTTCCGCCGGGGCGAAGCCACGCGTGATCAACATGACCGACCTCGGTGCGGATCCGGACGATCTGGAGTCGCTGGTCCGGATGTTGGTCAGCGCCAACGAGGTCGATCTCGAGGGCGTCATCGCGACGACGAGCTGCTGGAAGCCGACGCAGGACGCGTCTAACATGGCCGCCCTGCTGAATCCGCGGCTGAACGCGTACGGCCAGGTGTTGCCGAATCTTCAGAAGCATGCTCAGGGTTACCCGACCCTGGCGTACCTGCAGTCGATCTCCAAGCTGGGGCAGAAGGGTTACGGGATGGGTGACGTCGGTGCCGGGAAGGACAGTCCGGGTTCGGAGCTGATCATTGCCGCAGTCGACCGGAACGACGCCCGTCCGGTCTGGGTCAACTTCTGGGGTGGCGGCAACACGCTGGCGCAGGCGTTGTGGAAGGTCAAGAACACGCGCAGCCAGGCACAGGTCGACCAGTTCGTGAGCAAGTTGCGGGTGTACGACGTGCTGGGCCAGGACGAGACCGGGGCCTGGATGACGAAGACGTTCCCCAACCTCTTCTACATCCGGGCCAAGAACCTGGTCTACAGCTGGCAGCCCTCCGACAGCTGGGTCGACAACAACGTCCAGAACCACGGCGCGCTGGGGGCGCAGTATCCCGACCGGATCTGGGCCTTCGAGGGGGACAGCCCGTCCTTCCTGTACCAACTGCCCAACGGCCTGACCGATCCGCAGCACGTCGAGTGGGGGAGCTGGGGAGGTCGCTTCGACCCGGTGAAGAGGGCCGGCGTGCGCGGCATGACGGAGAGCGGCAGACTGGGCGCGGAGCCGTCGTACGACTCTTACTTCATGTACAGCGACGCTCCGGAGGGCGGTAGTTCGACCAGCCGCTGGAGCGCAGCGATCAACAACGACTTCGCCGCCCGGATGGACTGGACCATCACCGGCAGCTACTCCGGTGCGAACCACCAGCCGGCCGCCGTCCTCAACGGCGACACCACCAAGCAGGTGCTCCAGTTCTCTGCCTCCGCCGGCGCCACCGTCAACCTGAGCGCCGCCGGCTCCAGCGATCCCGACCGGAACTCGCTCAGCTACTCCTGGTCGTATTACGACGAGCCCAGCACCTACAACGGCGCGGTCGCGATCAGCAACAGCACGAGCAGCACCGCCACCGTCCAGGTCCCCGCCAACGCCGGGGGCAAGAGCATCCACATCATCCTGGAGATCCGCGACAGCGGCTCACCCACCCTGTCCAGCTACCGTCGGGCTGTCATCAACGTCCGATAACGCGCCATCCACCGATCGCCCCCGGGGCGGGCCTGCCTCCCCGGGGGTGATCGGCAGTCGCTTCTTCGCCCGTGGCCTTCGATCAGGACGTCGCAGGGGCGTCGGGCGAGGCAGATAAGGGCTGTGGGGAAGGCGGTGCCGTCGCCGACTTCGAGCAGGATCCGGGCAGCGGTCCTGACGCCGATGCCTGGCATCGGGGTCAGGATCCCGCGAGAGGGTGCGCATCGCGCATCCTCTCGACTTCTGTGGCGACCTGGTCGCGTTGACGCAGGACATCGCGGAGCTGTCGGCGGCGAGGCGGGGCGGGATCCTCTCCGCTGCCTGGGTGCCGGGGACTGTGACGGTTTACTCATCCAGGGCGGCCATGATCTGCTCGACCAGGCGTTCACCCATGCGAGGTGCGCGGACGGCGGCGATGGTCAGCAGTTTCCGGCGGTCGGCCTTGCGCAGACCGGCCGGGCCGCCGCAGCGTGACAGCAACTCCAGCACGGCCATGTCGTGCACGTTCGGGCCGAGGACCCGTTCCAGTGCCGGGGTGGATCTGCGTGAGTAGGCCACGGTGCGGTTGAACACGCGGGTGGCCGCGTTACCAAGAGACCTACCCCGAGGCGGGTGGCCGTGTCCCTATCAGCGGTCCGCCGACGCCACCCGACCCGGCGACAACACCCCCGGAGCATTCAAACGACAGGGCGGGAAGTCATACCGGCCTGGGCGACCGAGGGTCCCCGGCTGGGGACGATCAACAAGGCAACGGGGGCTCCGGGGTCCAACGGCAGGACGCTCGGCCGGGTGGTCCCGGCCGAGCGCCTCGCTGTTCTTCGGCTACCACCACCCGTAGCCGTTCTGCCACGACCTCTCGGGTCCGCCAGCGACGCGAGGGGCCGTTGCCGTACCGGTCAGGGGTTGATCCGGCCGGCGCCGGCGCCGGCCGTCACGACCGACTTGACGCTGCTGGCGGTGTCCAGAGTGTAGGCGTACGGGATGCTCGCGACGCTGCCGCCAGCCTGACCGCTGCCGGAGTTGACAAAGTAGTTGTTGCGGGCGGCCAGGCTGCCCGGGCCGGAGCCGCCCTCACCGAGGTGGTAGGGGTCCTTGACGTTCTCGAAGTAGTTGCCCTCGACGAGGACGCCGGCGTTCATGGTGGAGGCCACGCCGTAGCCGCCGTTGCTGTTGTAGTAGTTGTTGTACACGTGGACCGGGTTGCCGAAACGTACCCGGGGGTGGCGCTGGGTCGTCGCGTCGAACCAGTTGTGGTGGTAGGTCACCCGAAGGTGGCCGATGTCCTGACCGCCGTTGCCATCGCTGTGTCCCAGCAGCATGGTCTTGTTGTGGTTGAAGAACCGGTTCCAGGACACGGTGACGAAGTCCGAGCCGCGCTTGATGTCGACCGCGCCGTCGTAGCCGTTGCTGAGCGTGTTGTGGTCGATCCAGACGTTTGTCGACCCGCTCTGGACGTTGACGGCGTCGTCGTTCCAGTCCCGGAAGGTGAGGTTGCGGATGATGACGTTGCGCTGTTCGCTCACGTTGAAGCCGCAGCCGACGATGGTCGCGCCCGGGTTGCCGAGGATGGTCTTGTTGGAACCGACCTGCAGCATCCCGGAGCAGGAGATGGTGCCGGAGATCCGGATCACCGCGGCGCTGGTGCCGCGGACCGCGCTGCTCAGCGCGGAGGCGTTGGTCACCGTGGTGGGGGAGGAGCTGCCGCCGCCGGTGGTGCCTCCGTTCTGGGTGGCCCAGCCGACCAGCCCGGTCTGCGGAGGTGTGGTCGGTCCGGACGTGGGGGGTGGCGTGCTCGGCGGGGTGACCGTGGGGGTGCCCGCCGGGGTGGTGGGCGCGGTCCCGCCGGTGCAGGTGGCCCCGTTCAACGCGAAGCTCGACGGCACCGGGTTGCTGGAGTTGTTCCAGGTGCCGTTGAAGCCGAACGAGGCGGTGCCGTTGGTACCGATGGCGCCGTTGTAGTCGAGGTTGGTGGCGGTGACCTGGCTGCCGCTCTGCGTCGCGTTCGCGTTCCAGGCCGAGCTCACCTGCTGCCCGGCGCCGAAGGACCAGCGCAGGTTCCAGGAGGAGACCGGGTCACCGAGGTTGGTGATGGCCACGTTGGCGGTGAACCCGCCCTGCCACTGGCCGTCGACCGAGTAGGTGACTCGGCAACCGGCTGCGGCGTGGGCGGTGCCAGCGGTCAGGATCCCGCCGACGAGCAGGGCCGCGCCGGTGGTGGCGACGGCAGAGGTGATGGCGGCCAGCTTGGCACGCCGTCGTACGGACATGAGGTTTCCCTTCGGAGCGGCGGGGACGGTCCCGCCGGCCGGCTTCCCACCGTGTGTCGGCGCCTGCCCGGTTGGCGCCGGTGGTCGGCTGGTCCGGCGGTCCCGTGGCCCTGCCGGTGAACGAGCGGTCTGGTCGGCTCCCGCTCCGCGCCTCACGAGTAAGCGCTTTCTCAGGGAAGCATGCCGATCGATGGGTGTAAATAGCTAGCGGGGCCTGAATGAATATGCCTCATGGTGGCGTCGCGGGCCGTCGGCCCCGGTCTTGACATCGACATAGGTAAACGTTACGTTCCGCCTCAGTTTCCGCATTGTCAATCGTCAATGAATATTGATTCAGTGAGGGGTCGCGTCATGTCGAGATCGGAACGAGCCGCAACCAGCCGGCGTCGGCGGGTCCGAGCCGCGACCGCCCTCGCCGTCGCGGTGATGGTCGCGGCTGCCCCGGCTGCCCCGGCTGCCCCGGCCGCCGCGCGGCCCAGCGCCGTGGCGAACGCGGCATCCACCACCTACGAGGCCGAGGCCGGCACGGTCGGGGGTGGTACGACGATCGACTCGAACAACGGCGGGTACACGGGCACCGGATTCGCGAACTTCTCCGCCTCGGGCGGATGGTTGCAGATCGGCGACATCGCCGGTGGCGGTGGCGGCGCCACCGCGGTGACGATCCGGTTCGCCAACGGCAGCGGAAAGGCGCGGACCGGCCGGCTGCTCGTCAACGGCACGCCGCAGACCATCACGTTCGCGACGACCAGCACCTGGACGGCCTGGCAGACCACCTCGCTGACGGTGTCGCTGATCGGCGGCGCCAACACGATCCGATTCGAGTCGACCGGACAGGACCTGGCCAACGTCGACCACATCGTGGTCGCTGCCGCCGCCGGCCCGGCCGCGCCCGTGATCACCACCCAGCCGGCGGGCCACCGGGTCTCCGCCGGGGCCACGGTGACGTTCACCGTCGCCGCCACCGGCACCCCGGCGCCGACCTACCAGTGGCGGCGCAACGGCGCCGCGATCGGCGGCGCCACCGGCGCCACCTTCACCATCGCCGGGGCGCAGCCGGCCGACGCCGGCGACTACACCGTCGTGGTGACCAACGCCGCCGGGTCGGTCACCAGCAGTCCCGCCACCCTCGTCGTCGACAGCGCCCCGCCGCCGACGAGCGGCCGGCCCCGCGTCATCGCGATGACCGACGGCGAGGTCGACGACCGCAGCTCCATGGTCCGCTTCCTGACCTACGCCTCGGACTACGACGTCGCCGGCATCATCCAGACCAATTCGCGCTACCAGAAGAGCGGACACAGCGGCGAGAAGTGGATCGAGGGGCAGCTCGACCGCTACCAGCAGGTCCTGCCGAACATGCGGCTGCACAAGGCCGGCTATCCGGACACCGCCGCGCTGCGTGCGGTCGTGCGGGTCGGCAACGAGAACAGCGGTGACCTGGCCAAGCCGCCGCCGGACATGGCCACCAGGGACACGCCGGGCTCACAGTTGCTCATCGACCGGCTGCTGGACAACGACCCGCGCCCGGTGCACGTCGCGGTCTGGGGCGGGGCGAACACCGCCGCCTACGCGCTGTACAAGCTGAAGACCCAGTACCCGGCGGACCGGTACGCCTACGCGGTGTCCCGGTTGTGGATCTACTGCATCTGGTACCAGGACGGCGGCGGCCAGTGGATCGAGGACAACATCCCGGGCGCCAAGATCTACGAGGCCTACAAGTGGGACAACGTCTGGGACTACCAGAGCCTCACCGGGCCCAGCCCGGACTACGTCAAGGCGTACATGACGCAGAGCTGGCTGGACATGAACGTCAAGCAGAACCACGGCCCGCTCGGCGCGGTCGTTCCGCAGACGTACGTCAGCGAGGGCGACACCCCGTCCTTCCTGCCGATGATCGACAACGGGCTGACCCAGTACGCCGACTACACCCTCGGCGGCTGGGGTGGCCGGCCGGTCTTCGACGCCGGCAACCACATGACCGACGGCGTCGACGACGGCAACGCGAACAAGCCGTTCTGGCGGTGGATCCCGGCCGCCCAGAACGACTACGCCGCCCGGATGGACTGGCAGGTGGCGACCAGGTTCGGCGACGCCAACCACCAGCCGGTCGCCCGGGTCGCCGGCGGTCTGGCGCGGACCGTGTCGCCCGGGCAGACCGTGACGCTCGACGCCACGCCGAGCACCGACCCGGACGGCAACGCCCTGACCTACAAGTGGTGGCAGTACGCCGATGCCGACTCGGTGGGCGCGCGCCTGACCATCACCAACGACAGCGCGCGCACCGGGGCCAGCCTCGTGGTGCCGAACGAGCCCGGCAGGAAGATCCACGTGATCCTTGAGGTCACCGACAACGGATCCCCGAACCTGACCCACTACCAGCGGGTCGTCCTCACCATCGGGTGACCCCAACGACAGCCGCGTCCGCGGGTCAGCCTGACCCGCGGACGCGGCTGTCCGGACGTTAACGGGTGATGGCGCGGTTGGGTCATTGACATTGCCAGCGGGCCCAACCTACGCTTCTGTCATGTCCGATCAAGCACGAATAGATATGCCACTGCCGGTGTTCGGCGCGGGCATCTGGCACTTCGGCCGCTATGTGGACCGGTACGCCACCGACGGCTACGGCCCACCGGTCAACACCCTCGAAGCGATCAACCTGGCCAGCAAGGTCGAAGACCTGTCGGTGGTCGACCTGACCTACCCGTTCGACCCGCCGGGGCTCGGCGTCGCGGACGTGGCCGGCGTGCTGACGATGAACGGACTGCGCGCGGTCGCGGTGACCCCGGAGATCTACACCCGCCGGTTCAACCGGGGTGCGTTCACCAACCCCGACGCCGAGGTGCGGCGGGCCGCGATCGAGCTGGTCTCCGAAGCCGCCGAGGTCGCCCGTGAGCTCGGTTGCGACTACGTCAAGCTCTGGCCTGGCCAGGACGGCTGGGACTACCCGTTCCAGGCCGACCACCGGCAGCTGTGGCAGTACTCCGTCGACGCGGTCCGCGAGCTGGCCGCGGCCTTCCCCGACCTGCGCTTCGCCATCGAGTACAAGCCGCGCGAGCCGCGCAACGCGATGGTGTTCTCCTCGGTGGCCCGCACCCTGCTGGCCATTGAGGACATCGGGCTGCCGAACGTCGGCATCCTGCTGGACTTCGGCCACTCCCTCTACGGCGGGGAGTCACCGGCCGACGCCGCACGGATGGCGATCTCGCGTGGGCGCCTGTTCGCCATCGACGTCAACGACAACTACCGCGGTTGGGACGACGACATGGTCGTCGGCTCCATGCACCCGATCGAGACCTTCGAGTTCTTCTACGCCCTGGTCGAGGCCGGCTGGCAGGGCGTATGGCAGCTGGACCAGTTCCCGTTCCGCGAGGACAGCGTGCAGGCGGCCACCGACGGCATCCGGGTCATGAAGCGCATCCACCGGGCGATCGGCGCCGTGGACCGGGAGGCGCTGCACGCCGCCCAGCAGGCACAGGACGCCCTCGCCGCGCAGCGGATCATCCAGAACGCCCTCTACGGCACATACGAGGGTGGACGAACGTGACGGACCTTCTCGACGAGGTGGCACCGGTGAAACTGTCCGCTGATCCCGATCGCTGCGCGCGGTACGGGCAACTGTCCGCCCGCCTGCGCGTGTCCGACGCCGATGTCGCCGCCGTCGAGCTGCGGCGCATCTCGCGAGAGGTGCGGCGCAGCATCATCCGGATGATCGACCGGGCCCGGATGGGTCACATCGGCGGTGACCTCTCGGTGACCGACATCCTGGTGACCTGCTTCTGGGGAGCCTTGTCGCTGAACCCGCAGCGGCCGGCGTGGCATGAGCGGGACCGCTTCATCCTCAGCAAGGGCCACTGCGCCGCCGCGCTCTACTCCACCCTGGCCCACTGCGGGTTCTTCCCCGAGTCGGAGCTGGACACGTTCATGGCGCCGATGTCCGCGCTCAACGGGCACCCGAACAAGCTCAAGGTCCCCGGGGTGGAGACCAACACCGGCGCCCTGGGCCACGGCCTGCCGGTCGCCACCGGCTGCGCCATCGCCGCGCAACTGACCGGTGCCACCTGGCGCACCGTCGTCGTCCTCGGCGACGGCGAGATGCAGGAGGGCAGCAACTGGGAGGCGGCGATGACCGCCGCCCACCACGGGCTTTCCTCGCTGACCGCCGTGGTCGACCGCAACCGTCTGCAGCAAGGTGCCCGCACCGAGGAGACCAAGCGCCTGGAGCCGTTCGCCGATAAGTGGCGCAGCTTCGGCTGGGAGGTGCGGGAGGTCGACGGGCACGACCACGCCGCGCTGCTGCGCGCCCTCGGGCCGTCGTCGACCGGCCAACCGGTCGCCGTCGTGGCCAACACGATCAAGGGGAAAGGTGTGTCATTCATGGAGGACCGGGTCGAGTGGCACCACAAGGTGCCCACTCCCGACCAGACCGAGCGGGCCCTCGCGGAGCTCGTCGGATGACCGTTGTCGAGCAGGCCACCTTCGACTGCCGGCAGGCGTTCGCCGACGAGTTGCGCGCGCTCGCCCGGCTCGACGATCGCATCGTCGCCGTCTGCAACGACTCGGTCGGTTCGAGTAACCTCGTCGGCTTCCGCGAGGAGTTCCCGCAGCGGCTGGTGAACGTGGGCATCGCCGAGCAGGATCTGGTCGGCGTGGCGGCCGGCCTGGCCAACGCCGGGAAGATCCCGTACGTCTGCGCCGCGGCGCCGTTCCTGACCGGCCGGGCGCTGGAGCAGATCAAGGCGGACGTGGCCTACAGCGACGCCCACGTCGTGCTGTGTGGGCAGAGCCCGGGCATGGCCTACGGCGAGCTGGGACCGACCCACCACTCCATCGAGGACCTGTCGTGGATGCGTGCGGTGGCGAACCTCGACGTCATCGTGCCAGCCGACCCGGACCAGACCCGGGCCGCCGTGCGGTGGGCCGCCGCCGCCGGGCGTCCCTGCTACCTGCGGATTCCGCGGTTCAAGGTGCCGGCGGTGACGCCGCCGGACGCGCCCTTCGCCCCGGGTACGGCGGTCCGGCTGACCGACGGCGACGACGTCACGGTCATCGCGATCGGCTCCCTGACCTCCCGGGCGCTGGACGCCGCCGACCGGCTGCGCGCCGAGGGCATCGCGGTCCGGGTGTTGAACATGCCGTTCGTGGATCCCATCGACACCCGGGCGGTGCTGGCCGCCGCCGCTGAGACGCGCGGCATCGTGACCGCCGAGGAGGCGACCGTCACCGGCGGGCTGGGCGCCGCGATCGCGGCGATCGTGGCCGCCGCCCGACCCGCGCCGATGCGCATCCTCGGCATACCCCGGGTCTTCGCCCCCACCGGCGACACCGCGTTCCTGCTCGACCACTTCGGGCTGACCGCCGACGGCATCGCCGCCGCGGCCCGCGACCTGTTCGACGCCTCCGGTCCGGGCGGTGGTCGTGGCTGACGGACCGCTCGTCCTCGCGGTGGACCAGGGGACGAGCTCCACCAAGGCGCTCCTCGTCGACGGCACCGGGACGGTCGTCGCCCGGGCGACCGCGCTGCTGTCCGAACGGCAGCCGCGGCCGGGCTGGGTCGAGCAGGACGCTGACGAACTGTGGCAGAGCGTGCGCGCCGCGGTGCGGTCGTGCGTCGACCCGGCAGTAGCGCACCGGATCGAGTCGGTCGGGTTCAGCACCCAGCGGGAGTCGCTGGTGCTGTGGGACCGTCGCACCGGCGAGCCGTCGGGGCCGCTGTTGAGCTGGCAGGACCAGCGCACCAACGACGCGTGCCACGACCTCGTGGCGGCGGGCAACGGTCCGCTCGTCCGGGCGGTCAGCGGGATGCCGCTGGACCCGATGTTCTCGGCGCTCAAGGCCGGCTGGCTGCTGGACACCTACGATCCGGAACGCCGCCGGGCCAAGGCCGGCGACCTGTGCCTGGGCACTGTCGATTCCTGGTTGCTGAGCCGGTTCGGTGGCGAGCACGTCACCGAGGTCGGCAACGCCTCCCGCACCCAACTGCTCAACATCGACACCCGGCAGTGGGACGAGCGCCTCCTCGACCTGTTCGGCGTACCCGTCGCGGTGCTGCCGCGGGTGGTCGCCTCGTGCGGTGACTTCCCGTCCGTACGCGGGCTCGCGCCGGTGCCCGACGGCACCCCGGTCCGGGCGGTCCTCGGCGACTCGCACGCGGCGATGTTCGCGCACGCGGGCTGGCGACCCGGGGTGGTCAAGGCGACCTACGGCACCGGCTCGTCCGTCATGGCCATCGGCGACAGCGGTGACAGCCCGCAGTTGTGCCGCAGCGTGGCCTGGGACGTCACCGGCCCGGTCCTCGCCGTCGAGGGCAACATCAGGGCCACCGGCCGCACGCTGAGCTGGCTGGCCGACCTGTTCGGCGTCGACGTGCCGACCCTGCTCGACGAGGCGGCGCCCACCGCCGGCCCGGTGCAGTTCGTGCCGGCCTTCGGCGGCCTCGGCGCCCCGTGGTGGGACCCCGACGCGATCGCGGTGCTGAGCGGGTTGACGCTCGGCACGCGCCGTGCTGACCTCGTCGCCGCGGCCCTGCACGCCATCGCCCACCAGATCGAGGACGTGGTGTCGGCGGTCGAGGCCACCGTCGGCGAGGTGCGGCTGCTGCTGTGCGACGGCGGCCTGACCCGCAGCGCCCGGCTAATGGAGATCCAGGCCGAGACCGGTGGACGGCGGGTCGGCCGCTCCGCCGAGCAGGACCTGTCCTGCCTGGGCGCCGCGGACGCGGCCGGGCTGGCCGCCGGGCTCTGGGACCGGTCCGACCTCGAACGACGGCTGCGGCCCGTCGACGAGTACCACCCGTCGACCGACCATGCCGCCCGGGCCGTCGAGCGGGCCCGGTGGCACGTCGCGGTCGACCGGGCCCGGCCGACCGCCCTGTCGGGAAGGAGTAGAGCGTGACATCCCTGGCACGTCCACGATGGCTTGGCCTGGCGGCTGTCCTCGCACTCGTGGTGGCGATCCTGGTCAGCACCGAGTACCGCTCGGCGAGCGCGCCCTCGGCCGCCGAGGCGCAGAGGTTCGACCCGGCGCGCTACGGCGCCGAGACGTACCGGAGCAAGGTGGTACCGGCCGTCCAGAAGGGCGCCACGCCGCTGCCGGAGCTGTTCGCGGCGCTGGCCGCGGACAAGGAGGCGGCCGGCCGGAAGTACGGCCACCGGCAGGGCACCGGCCCGTGGAGCTTCGCGGTAACCGGCGAGGGTGTGGCCGGCCCGACCACCGGCAGCCTCATGCAGGTCACCGGCACCGGGCTGCCGGCGCAAACCCGGGTGCAGATCCAGGTGGGACCGGCGATCAACGGCACCGCCCTGCGCGACGCCGCCGGGTTCATCACCTTCGGTCAGTTCCTCAACCAGGTGGAGTTCGCCGACGCGGCGACCGCGCTGAACAACGAGATGCGGGCCACGCTGCTGGCCGACTTGAAACCCGCGGACCTGGCCGGCCAGAAGATCACGTTCACCGGCGCGTTCAGCTTCGTCACGCCCTCGGTCGTCACCATCACCCCGATCGAGATCGGAAAGGCACCGTGACCCCGGTCCTGCGCGCCTGTGCGGTGACCAAGGTGTACGGCGGCACCCACGCGCTCAAGGGCGTCGACTTCGAGATCGCCGCGGGCCGGGTGACCGCGCTGTTCGGCGAGAACGGCGCCGGCAAGTCCACCCTGATGAAGATCCTGGCCGGGATCGAGCAGCCGACCACCGGTCACATCGAGCTGGACGGCGCACCCATCCGTCCCGGATCCGCCCGTCAGGCCGCGGACCAGGGCATCTCGATCATCCACCAGGAGCTGAGCCTCTGCCCCAACCTCAGCGTGCAGGACAACCTCTTCCTGGCCCGCGAGGTCCGGACCCGGTGCGTCGTCGACCGGGCGGCGCAACGGGAGGCCACCCTGGCGGTCCTGCGCCGGCTGGAGGAGGACCTGAACCCCGACCAGCCGGTGGGGGAGCTGCGCCTGGGCCAGCAGCAGATCGTCGAGATCGCCCGGGCGCTGCTGCAGGACGCGCGCGTGCTCATCATGGACGAGCCCACCTCGGCGCTCACCGCGCCGGAGGTGGCCGTCCTGTTCCGGCTCATCCGGGAACTGACCGCCGGCGGGGTGGCCGTCGTCTACATCTCCCACCACCTCGACGAGGCGCTGGAGATCGCCGACGACGTGGCGGTGCTCCGCGACGGCACCCTGGTGGCCACCGACACGGCACGCGAGGTGACGCTCGGCTGGATCGTCCAGCACATGGTGGGACGCGATCCCGACGCGCTGTTCCCCGAGCGCGAGCCCGTCGTCGGCGCCCCGGTGCTCAGCGCCGACCGGATCGTGGTCGCCGATCCGCAGAACCCCCATCGCCTCGCCGTCGACGGGGTCTCGCTCACCCTCCGCGAAGGGGAGATCGTCGGCATCTACGGCCTGATGGGGTCGGGCCGCACCGAACTGCTCGAGGCGCTCGCCGGCCGGATCACTCCCGCCGCCGGCACGATCACGCTCGACGGCGTGCCGCTGGGCAACGCGGGCATCCGCCGGCGCATCGCCCAGGGGATCGCGCTGGTCCCCGAGGACCGGCAACGCGACGGCCTGGTCCAATCCATGTCGGTCGGGCAGAACCTCAGCCTCGCCGGGCTGTCCCGGTTCGTCCGCCGCCTGCTCGTCACCCGCAGCGCCGAACGTGAGGCGGTCGAGCGGACCATCAGCGAGGTCACCGTCAAGACCAGCGGCGCCGGCGCGTCCATCGGCTCGCTCAGCGGCGGCAACCAGCAGAAGGTCGTCATCGGCAAGGCGTTGCTGACCCGACCCCGCGTACTCCTGCTCGACGAGCCGTCCCGCGGCGTCGACGTGGGCGCCAAGGCCGACATCTTCGAACTCATGGCCGTCCAGGCCCGTCGAGGGCTGTCGGTGCTCTTCGCCACCTCCGAAGCCGAGGAGGCCCTGCACATCCCCGACCGGTTGCTCGTGCTCGCCCGTGGCGTGGTGGTGGGCGAGTTCCGGCGCGGGCAGATAACCCGGGAGGACCTGATGAGCCTGTCCGACGGCCGTGTCGCCGCCCCCACGACGCGGAAGGAGCCGGCACGGTGACCATCCGGACAACTCTGCCGGCGCAGGCCGGACCCGCCGCCGACACCGCGACCGCCACCGAGCTGGCCACGAAGGCCCGCCGCCTGTCGCTGCTCAACGGCGTGTTCGAACTGCGCGCCTTCATCGCCCTGGCGGTGCTGATCGTCGTGTTCAGCCTGCTGTCCGACTCGTTCCTGACCGTGACCAACGTGATCACGATGACCAAGCACGTCGCCATCAACGCCATCATCGCGCTCGGCATGCTGCTGGTCATCCTCAAGGGCGGCATCGACCTGTCGGTCGGATCCGTCGTCGGTCTCTCCGGCGTCGTCGCCGGCGAACTGCTGCAGGGCCTGCGGCTCGGATTCCTCGACACCGTCGCCTACCCGCCGGTCTGGGCGGTCATCGTGCTCTGCGTCGCGGTGGGGATGGTCGTCGGCCTGGTCAACGGAATCCTGATCACCCGATTCCGGGTCGCGCCGTTCATCGCCACGCTCGGCATGCTCTACGTGGCCCGGGGTCTCGCGCTGCTCATCTCCGACGGCACCACCTATCCCAACCTCGCCGGCAGCCCGGAACTCGGCAACACCGGCTTCGACTTCCTCGGCAGCGGACGGCCACTCGGACTGCCCACCTCGATCTGGTTGATGGTGATCCTCGCCGCCGCGGTGGCCCTGGTGCTGATCAAGAGCCCGTTCGGCCGGTGGCTCTACGCGACCGGTGGCAACGAGCGGGCGGCGGAGCTGTCCGGCGTACCGGTCCGCCGGGTCAAGACCATCGTCTACGTCGTGGCCGGTGCCTGTGCTGCGGTGGCAGGGCTCATCATCGCCTCCGAGCTCACGTCCGCCGCGCCGCAGGCGGGAGAGACGTACGAACTCAACGCCATCGCCGCGGTGGTGATCGGCGGCGCCGCGCTCAGCGGTGGCCGCGGCACCGTGCGCGGCACGCTCGTCGGCGCCTTCGTCATCGGGTTCCTCGCCGACGGCCTGGTGCTCCTGGGCGTGTCGACGTTCTGGCAGATCCTGATCAAGGGAGCGGTGATCGTTCTCGCCGTCATGCTCGACCAGGGTCAGCAGCGGTTCCAACGGCGTCAGGGCGCGGTCGCCTCAGCCGCTGCCGCCACAAAAGCCTCCCCCTCCTGATTCCGGTACCACCTGCACCTTCCACATAACCGCACCACACCATCCCCCAATGGAGTCCTCCATGTTCTCTGCGAGCTCATCGGTGACCCGGCGGCGAGCCCTCGCCGTCGTACCTCTCCTCAGTGCCGCGCTCCTCCTCGGCGCGTGCGGCTCGGACGACGACGGGCCGGCCAAGGGCGACGGCGGCAAGGAAGCCGGCGGCCTCATCGCGATTATCACGCCGTCGGCGGAC
The DNA here is from genome assembly GCF_049538395.1 of Micromonospora sp. AB353. NCBI lineage: Bacteria > Bacillati > Actinomycetota > Actinomycetes > Micromonosporales > Micromonosporaceae > Micromonospora > Micromonospora sp. AB353. The sequence goes on from NZ_JBMVFV010000056.1 coordinate 37,208, forward strand.
AACCCGTTCTTCAAGGCCGAGGCGGACGCCGCCAAGGCCAAGGCCGAGTCGCTCGGCTACCAGACCTCCGTGGCGTCCCACGACGACGACCCGAACAAGCAGAGCGAGCTGATCGACACCGCCATCTCCCGCAAGGCGAAGGCGATCATCCTCGACAACGCCGGCGCCGACGCCTCCATCGGCCCGGTCCGCAAGGCCAAGGACGCGGGCATCCCGGTCTTCCTGATCGACCGGGAGATCAACGCCACCGGCATCGCCGCCGCGCAGATCGTCTCCAACAACGCGCAGGGCGCACAGCTGGCCGCCGAGTCCTTCGTCGAGGCGATGTCGAGCAAGGGCAACTACGTCGAACTGGTCGGCAAGGAGTCCGACACCAACGCCGGCGTCCGCTCCAAGGGCTTCACCGACGTCATCTCCCAGTACCCGGACATGAAGCTGGTCGCGAAGGAGAGCGCCAACTGGGACCAGCAGGAAGCCTTCAGCAAGATGGAGACGATCCTGCAGAAGAACCGCAACCTGCAGGGGGTCATCGCCGGTAACGACACCATGGCGCTCGGCGCCGTTGCCGCGCTCAAGGCCGCCGGGCTGACCGGGAAGGTCGTCGTGGTGGGTTTCGACGGCAGCCCGGACGCGGTCGCCGCCATCAAGGCGGGCCAGATGCACGCCACCGCGCTGCAGCCGGCTGTGCTCGGCGCCGAGACGGCGGTGCAACAGGCCGACAAGTTCATCAAGACCGGGTCGACCGGCGCCGCCGAGAAGCAGTCCATCGACTGCGAGCTGGTCACCAAGGCCAACGCCGACCAGTTCGGTGTCTTCGGCCGCAAGTAGTCGCACCGGACCCGTGTCCCGTGTCGCGCCGTCACCGGCCGACACGGGACACACCCGCGCCGGCCGTCCCGGCCCGTCAGCTAGCGGGCGGGTTCCTCCGCCAACCGTCGCGCCACGTCGAGGTCGGTGACCAGGACATCGACCCAGTCTCCGCGCAGCGCCGCGCGGATCGCGGTGAACTTCCGCGCCCCACCGGCGATCGCCACCACTCGCGGTATCGACCGCAGGGTCTGACTGTCGATGCCCAGCACCCGCTCGTCGAGCGCCGACTTGACCAGGTCGCCGTTCTCGTCGAAGAACCGCAGGCAGATGTCACCGACCGCGCCGAGCTTGCGCAGCGCCTGCTGCTCGGTGTCGGCGATGGCATTGCCGCTCTCCATCAGCAACGGCGACGGCTCCAGGCTGCCCAAGCCGGCCAGCAGCATCGTCAGGCCGCTGTAGGTGCCCATGACGTCGTTGATGTGCGGATCAGCCATCAAAACCTCACGCGCCGCCGGCGACGACGCCAACCCGGGCGCGGGCAGGAACACCGCCTTCGCCCCGGTCAGGATCGCTAGCCGGTCGGCCAGCCGGGTGGCGTAGATCTGCGACGTGCTGCTACCGACCCCGCCGATGACCTGGACGACCTGCTCGGCCACCGGATTGGGCCGGGGACGCATCGCGTCGACGGTCGACAACAACGTCGAGCTCCACGACGAGATGCCGATCCGATCACCGCCGGTGAGGGTCGTCTCCAGGTAGACCGCGGCCGCCGCGCCAATCGCCTTCAGCGTGGACTGTTCATCGGGGGACGAGTGACCAGTGTCGGCCACCACGACGTCGCGCAGCCCGAACCGCCGCTCGATCTCCTCCTCCAGCTCGGCGTGCACACCGGCCGGGGTGACCACGGTGGTGCGCACGATGCCCAACACGGTGGCCTGCTTCAACAACCGCGAGACACGCGGCTGGGAGATGTGCAGCTGTTCGGCGATCTGGGGCTGCCTCAGCCCGTGCTCGTGGTACATGCGGGCCACCTTGGTTAGCAGCCGCAACTGGCTGGCGGCCACACCACCGATCGCCGGTTCGCGGAGGTTGCCGCCGTCGCTGGTCACCGCGACTCCTTCGATGGTAGTCGGACGCTGATGCTCATCAGGGAACTATAACTGAATGTAAATTCAGAGCTGACTGCTGTGTTGACCTGATCGACCCACCCCGACCGACGCAGCCAGCGTCTGCTTGGCGAAGTGCTCATCATCTGAAATTGCCTAACGCTCTTGCGGAGACCTTCGCAACGCGTGCTGTAGGCCGCCGGGCGCTTCGGTGCGATGGCGCGGGAAGCCGTGAGGTACGCGCTGGCGAACACCGATTCGAAGCTGATCAGTGGTGCGGCAACGACGAGGGCGTGGACGCGTCGGCAGGCTGACTCGCAGCCCCACCGCACATGACCGTCTTCGAGCGGGTGCCGTCGCGGACGTGCCCGACCCGCGCCGGCCTGGTCATGTTTCTCGTTACCGAGGTGTCCTGTCATCTGCTCGTCAACGCCGCCTTGAGGAGCGCGACATGGCGCTCTGTTCAACCCAGCGGCAAGGTCGTCGTCGGCCACGATCTGACCTGGCTCCAGCAGCCGTCGGACCCGGGCGAGCAGACCCGCATGTACGACCCGCAGGCGTACGTCGGCATCGACGAGATCGCCGCCGCCATCGCGGCTTCGGGCGAGTGGCGCATCGACGTGAACGAGACTCGCCCGCGCCCTCCGGGGGCGATCAGCACACACCACGTCGATGATGTCGTGCTGCGCGCCGTCCGACTGGACCACCGCAGGAAGTAGGGCAACCCGACCGGCCCA
>NZ_JBMVFV010000057.1:0-39358 GCF_049538395.1 Micromonospora sp. AB353
CGGACTGCTCACGCTCCAGCGCTGAGCGCGTACCCCGAGATCTGGAGAGCCCGGCCCCGCGACCACGCGGGCCGGGCTCTCCGGCGTCCCGCCCGACGGCGATCGTTGCCCTGGAGGCAACGACGGTGGCCCGGTCCGTCGTTGATCGGCACCGCCCCGCCCGGGAGGCTGGAGCCGTCACCACCTCCCGAGCGAAGGGTTGGACAGATGTCCTTCCAGGCATACCTCGACGCGATCGAGGACAAGACCGGCAAGACCCCGCGCACGCTCGTCGACCAGGCCAGGGAGCGCGGCTACGACGCCGCCGACGTCAAGGCCGCCGTGATCGTGGGCTGGCTCAAGGACGAGTACGGACTCGGCCGGGGACACGCGATGGCTCTGGTTCACGTGATCAAGAACGGGCCGAAGATCAGCGCCAAGCACGTCGGAACCACCGGATCCCATCGCGACGACACCGACACGCTGTGGCTGGACGGCAAGGCCGCCCGAGCCTCCGCGTAGCGGCTGTGGACAGCGGCACCTATCGTTCGCCCCATGGGAGCGATCAAGCCGTGGCACCTGTTCGTCCTGACGCTCTGCTGCCTGCTGCCGCTCATCGCGGCGGTGGCGGCGGTGGTGTGGACACGGCGGGGCCGCCGCTGACCCGTCACCGGCCGGCGGCGAACTCCTCCACCGCGGTGCAGACCCGCCCGAGCGCCTCGGCCGAGGCCGCCAGCGGTCCGGGCACCATCATCGAGTGGTCGGCGTCGGCGACCTCCACCACGTACGGCGTGAGCCGGCGCGCCACCGCACCGTCCCAGAACTGATCGCCGGTGCCGCCGGCCAGCAGGAACGGCGCGGTGGCCCGGCCCAGCGGCTCCCGTACGGCGGGGTCGGTCAGCAGCGGCGTCAGCCAGACCGCCGGGATGCCCCGGTCGGCGGCGAGCGGCGCGGCGAAACTGCCGAGCGACTTGCCCACGAGCAGGTCCACACCGGCGTCGAGGACCGGATCCAACTGCTCGGCGACCCACTCCGGCGCGCTGTCGAGGCGCAGCTCACCCAGCGATCGCCAGGTCACCTCGTGTACCTCGAAACCGAGCCGGCGCAACGCCTCCCCGATGTAGACGAAGAGCGGTCCCCGGGTGTCGTAGCCCCGTCCCGGTGCGAGTACCGCGCGCCGATCCGCCATGATCGCCTCCCTCTCGTTCGATCGATGCGTCACGCTAGTGCCTCGTCTCGATCGATGCTGTCCGCCGTTCCGGAGAGCCGCAGTCGCGAGTCGTGCTCGGAACGGTGTCGCCTTTCGGACGTGCAGTTCGGCTCCGTGCGGCGGATGGCCAGGCGAATTGCGGTTCGGTCGGGTTTCCGATCGGGCCATGCGGGGATCGCCGTCCGAGGCGGCTCTATTGTGTCGGGGCCCCGACATCTGGCCGCAGGTGGTATGCGCGGCCGTGTTTCCGGGGTGTGGACGACAATTATCCTGATTGCCGGAATGTGTCGTCGCCGTCCGCCCGGCGGATCGCCTGCTGCTGCGCCTACCTGCTCCATCGCCGATGGGTGCCCGCAGGGTGGAATGCGATGCCGTGCGGCCGGGGCGGGGCGGATTAGGAGTGCGTCGACCTGCTGTTCCGAACGGAGGCTAAATACCCTCAGAATCATAGGTGATATCGGGCTACGGCTCGGCGGTGTCCGGTTCGAGCGCTTGGGGCCGCTACGGCGGCTGTGGGTGAGTAATGACCGCTTTTGTGGAATCTCTTATGCGATTCAGCGGCCCCCGATTAAACGGCGATGCGATAGTATTGACGCCGATCGAGGAGATCGATTCGGGCGGTCTGATCATCTTCAGGGATCGTGTCGCAACCGTCGAGCGACCGTTCATCGGTTCACCACCGTCCGCTGGTCGGCTCCCATCGGCTACCGACCGCGGAGGGATGATTGGTCCGGCTTGCGATGCCCGGCAGAGTCAGCCGAGTCGACGCGGGACCAGCGTTGCGGGGCGCGGCTGTCGCGGTGCTGGTCTGTGTGATGTTGGGCGGGAGCCTGGTCGCCGCAGTTCGGGTGATGCAATCCGGTGATCCGGAGACCACGCTCTTCGTCGCTACCGCTCTGGCTCTGGTCTGTTCCTACGGCACCGCCGGGATGATCCTGATCGGGTCGGCCGCCAACCCGCTGACCGGCATGCTGTTCTTCGCCGTCGCGATGGTGTGGCTGGCCCGCAGCGCCGGGCCACTGCACGGTGAGACGGGCACCGGAGTGGCCGCCGTCGCGCACCCGCTGATCTGGACCCTGCTGGTGGCCATCCTGGTCACCCAGCCGCGCGGCCGTACGCCCACCCGGGCGGACCGCGTCCTGCTGGCCGTCGCGCTCGGCGGGCTGCCGCTGCTGGTCATCGACAGCTATACCGCACCGGCCGGCGCGATCGACCCGTGCCTGGCCTGCCTTCCCGAACCGGGCTGGGCCGCCGCGCCGTACCAGCCGGTGGTCGCGCGGATGGTGGTCACGGTGGTGGCGGTCTGGCTCGCCGTCCACCTGGTCAGGCGGTGGCAGGGCGCGCAGCGGATCGTCGTGCTCCCGGGCGTCCTGCTCTGCCTCCAGGTGGGCACCGCGGCGATGGTGCCCTTGTTCACCACCCCGTCCCATCCGGCCTGGCTGGTGAGCAATGCGGCAGGTGTGGTCCTGCAGATCCTGATACCGCCACTGGTGCTGCTGGCCAAGGCTCGCGGCTGGCGGGCCGACGCCGCGCTCTGGGAACGTCGATACGAGCAGGAGGCGCGCAACGGCCGGCACCGGGCGCGCAGCGAGATCGAACGGGATCTGCACGACGGCGCGCAGCTACGGCTGGTCAACGCGACCCTGCTGTTGCAGATGGCGCGGCAGACGATGCGGGACACCACCGAGGCGGACGCCCACCTGGACGCGGCGGTCACCGAACTCGCCATGGCACTCACCGAGTTGCGGCTGCTGAGCCGAGGGATGCGTCCGCCCGCGCTGGAGCGGCGTGAGCTGCACGAGGCGCTGGCCGTCCTGACCACGAACACGCCGGTGACGGTGCGGATCGAGGGCCGGCCCCGCCTGGTTCCGCGTGAGGTGGCGGAAGCCGCCTACTTCGTCGCGGCGGAGGCGTTGACGAACGCGGTCCGGCACGGAGGCGCCTCGACAGTGGTGATCCGGATGCGGATGGAGCAGAACTGCCTGCACCTGGAGGTGTGCGACGACGGCTCCGGCTCGACCCGGACCCTCGAGGACGAAGACTGCCTGAGTCACCTCGGCCGCCGCGCCGAGGCACTCGGCGGCCGGCTGGAGTGGGAGAGCCGACCCGGTGTCGGCACGACGCTGCGGACGGTGATCCCGTGCGCATCGTCATCGCAGACGACGCGGTGCTGATCCGGGAGGGCCTGTCGGCCCTCCTACGGCAGGCCGGGATGACGGTGCTCGCGGCGGTCAAGGACGCGCACGAACTGCTGGACGCGGTGGCCGGGCACCGCCCGGACGCGGTGATCGTCGACATCCGGATGCCACCGACCTACACCACCGAGGGGCTCGCGGTCGCCGAGCGGATCCGGCGGGACTACTCCGGCATCGCGGTGCTGGTCCTCTCCATGCACATCGAGACGGAGTACGCGCTGGCGATCGTCAACTCGGGTGAGGGTGGCGTCGGATATCTGCTCAAGGAGCGCATCCTCGACGTCGAGCAGGTGGTCACCGCGTTGCGTGAGCTGGCGAGCGGTGGAGCGGTCATCGATCCGGCCCTCGTCGAGGAGCTGATGGCCCGGCGCCGGACGGGCGGCCGGATCGACCGCCTGACCGTCCGGGAGCAGGAGGTGCTGGCGCTGATGGCGCAGGGGCTCACCAACCGGGCGATAGCCGACCGACTACGTCTGAGCAGCAAGACCATCGAGTCGTACGTGACGAGCATTCTGGAGCGTCTGCAGATCGACTCGGCGGAGGGAGTGCACCGGCGGGTGCGGGCGGTGCTGATGTACCTCCGGTCGAACACCTCCGCCGGATGGGGACCCTAGGCCCGCCCGGGGATGAGCCGGTGAAATCCGGCTCGCCGAGGGAGGGATTCCCCGGTACCCGCGACGTTCGCCCATCGCTACGTTTCAATCACTGTCCGCTTGTCGCATGACCACGTGCGTGCGACGGCAACTCGGGGGAGAGTTGATGCAGAACGAAGCCGTGGAACCGAAGCCGGCGGCCGTCGAGGCCGAGGCTGCGGGCTGGCGCCTGGCGGCGCGGGTGATCAGAGCCGCACGCGACGAGGTGCTCGCGCTGATACCCGCCAACTGTGCGCTGCTGTCCGATCAGGAGCCGGGCCGGGCCTGGCCGCACCGGGCGGGGTGGTCCGGCGCGGCCCGGGTGCGCGCGGTGGTGGCCGGGGAGACCCTGCTGGACCGGGGCGCCCGGCTGCGGGCCCTGCTGGGCGTCCGGGCCGACGTGCGGAGCGGCAAGCACTCGCCGACTCTGATGGTCGTGCTGGACCGCAACCTGGCGATCGTGTCGCGGGGCGGGGCCGCGTCACCGCTGGCCGTACGCTCGCCGACCGCTGTGCAGGCGCTGACCACGATCTTCCACCACCACTGGTCCGAGGCGCGGGCGGACGTGAGCGACCTGCACGGCAGGCTCAACCCGTTGCAGCGTGACGTGCTGCGGCGGTTGTCCGGCGGCGCCACCGACGACGTGGTCGCGCGGGCGCTGGCCGTGTCCACCCGTACCGTCCAGCGGCAGGTCACGCAGATCATGCAGATGGTCGGTGCCCGGAGCCGGCTCGAACTCGGCATCAAGCTGGCCGCGCACGGCCTCTACGAGCGGCCGCCGCTACGACAGGCGGTCTGAGGAACCCTGAAGGTGGCGGCACCGGAAGCGGTGCCGCCACCTTCGTGGTCCCGCGCACCGGCGCGGAAGCTCGCGCTACGCGCACTCCACCAGGCCGGAGCGGATGGCGGTGACCACCGCCGACGTCCGATTGGTGCAGCCGAGCTTGAGCAGCACCCCTGCCACCAGCCGCTTCGCGCCGTGGTCGGAGATCTTGAGGCGTCGCGCGATCTGCTTGTTGCTCAACCCTTCGACAAGCAGCAACAACGTCTCGTGCTCGCGCGGCGTCAGCTTGATGGGCGCCATCGACGAGGGCGTACGGCGGATGCCGGCCCGGGCCAGCAGTTGCTGCGCCAGGACGGCGGGCATCGGCACCTCGCCCGTCATGATCGCCCGGAGCGCGTTCTCCAAGGTGCGACCGGACAGGTCCTGCTGGAGCAGGAAGCCGTCCACCACGACACCGTCGGCCAGCACCGCCTCGGCGGCGTGGGCGTCGTGGATCAGCATGACGATCTTGCTCTCCGGGGCGATCAGCCCGGCGGCCGCGATGCCCGCGACGCCGTCGGCAGCGTTGACGACGAGCACTTCCGGTCGCTTGTCGACGGCCTCGGTCAGCAACTCGGGCATCGAGCGGTAGGAACGGACGGACGTGGTCAGGGCCAGGCCGCGCAGTGCCACGCTGAGACCGTCCCGCAAGATGTCGTTGATCATGACGAGTGCGATGCGCAGGCTTGCCGACTCGCGGTGCGGATGGTGTTCGACGATCGTCGCGGTCATGACCGCGCTCCTCTCACTCGGAGTCACACGAATCATCGAAACGGACGGCGGCACACCCCTTCCAGGACCATGTCTCGTTCCGGACATGCTCCGGAGGTCAACCGCCGTCACACGTCTCCAGCAGGCTGCCGAGCACCTTGCCGAACTCCGGCGAGGCCAGATAGTTGCGAGCGCCGCGCAGCCGAGGGTCGCAGTCGAGTGACACCCTCCCGGTGACGCCGGCCGGACCGGTCCCGGCCGCCAGGAGCAGCGTGTCCTGCACGTCGGCGACATCCACCCAGACGGCCGGCCCGGAGGCGGGCGGTCCCACAGCCGGGGGATGCGGTGCACCGAGGGTGATCAGCGCGGGAGCGGCGGCACCGGCGTCGGCGAGGGCCAGCGCGGCTGCCACCCCGCCCAGGCAGTGGCCGATCACGATCTCGGTGTCCGGGGTGAGCGCGGCGCGTACGGCGTCGATCGCGGGATGCCCGGCCGCCGCGCCGGTGGCGAACGCCAGCACCTGACGCAGGGTGCCGGTCAGCTCCTCGGCGGTCAGGCCGCAGAAGTATCGGGACCAGGCCAGCCGGCCGGCCAACGCGTCCACGCCGACCGGCTCCGCACCGGCCTCGGTGTCGAAGGTGGCGGCCTGCCAGCAGCGCCGCAGCAGTGCGGTCTCGGCGGCCGGATCGCTGTCGCCGACGACCGGCACGCGGTCCGGGGCGTCGAGGTTGACCAGGGCGGCATCCGGCGCCGCCGCGGGATGGCCGGCCAGCGCCAGACCGTCCTCGACGGAGCCGATCCACTCCCGGCGGACCGAGTCGTCGGAGCGCCGCGGTCCGCCGGTGCCGTGCACGATGAGCAGCCGGGACATCCGTTCTCCCTCTCAGACGAAGCCGGTTCAGGCGGGCGCGGGCAGCCGGTAGCCGTACCGTGCGACCCGGTCGGCGAGGTCGGCGAGGTCGTCGTCGGCCCCCGGGCCCTGCCGCCAGGCCTGCAGGTAGCGGGTGTTCGTGTCCCGGTCCAGGCCGCCCACGTCGAAGGCGGGTGGAAGGCCGGCGAAGGCCGCGATGCCCCTCAACGTGCGGTCCGGGTCGTCCATCAGGTCCTCGTAGCGGACGGTCAGCATCGCGTCGACGTGGGCGGCGTCGGCCCGGGCCAGCTCGTGGGCGTGCAGCCAGTGCTCGACGAGCTGCCGTACGGTGAGCGCCGGCGTCCACTTCCGGGTGCTCATCGCCACCGCGACCGGGTGCCGCATGACCAGCACGAACCGGGAGCCCGGGAAGAGCCGCTGGAAGAACCGGAAGCGCAACAGGTTGGGCGGCGACTTCTCCAGCACCACCGGGCGGCCGGGATCCAGGTAGCGCCCCCACTGCTCGCGCAGCAGCCGGGCGGTGGCCGGGCCGGCCAGCTCGTGGTGCTCGGTCATGTGCGCCCCGGGCGCGTACGCGAACCGCCCCGGGCCGCCGTGCTGCTCGTCGTAGGGGCAGACGGTCTGCAGGTACTGGCCCTCGTCCATCGGCGCGCCGGTCTGCCGGAACCCGGCCACCTGCGGATTCGTGCCGACCAGCGCGGCCAGCAGGGTGGTGCCGCTGCGGTGCAGGCCACCCATGATCAGAAAGCGCCGGCGTGTCACACGACCTCCGCGAAGCTGTCGGGGCGAAGGGCCTCGCCGACCGCGCGGCCGAGGGTCGCGTACGCGGGGGCCCAGGCGACGAAGCTGCCCCGCCGCCGGGTCGGCAGCGGATCGGGATGACTCAGGTAACCGCCGCCAGTGGCGGTGACCAGCGCCCGCCCGGCAGCGGTGTCCCAGTCGTAGACGTCCGCGTTCGCGGCCACGTCGGCGCGGCCCGCCGCGACGTACGCCAGCGCCAGCGCGGACGAACCGAGGCGTCGCACGTCCGCGGCGGCGGTGAGCAGCGCGGCCAGCAGGTCGGTCTCGGCGGTGGACGGCGGCCCCCCGGCGTTCGGGATGTCGCACAGCGCGAGCGGTGGCGCCGACGACGCGGAGGTACGCGTGGGCAGCGGAGCGCCGTTCAACCACGCGCGGCCGTCCGCCGCGGTGAACAGTTCCTCGCGCAGCGGGTCGTAGACGCAGCCGCCCACCGTACGACCGCCGATCCGCAGGCCGATCGACACGCAGAAGAACGGGATGCCCCGGACGAAGTTGTAGGTGCCGTCGATCGGGTCGACGAGCCACACCGGATCGTCCGGACCGGTCGGGGTGCCGCCCGGCCGGCCGCCTTCCTCGCCCACCACCGTCGAGCGCGCACCGACGCCACCCAATGCGGCGCGGATCAACGCCTCGGCGGCCAGGTCGGTCCCGGTCACGACGTCGTGGGCCGCCTGCTTGCGGGACACCTCCACCGGGTCGCCGAACCGCTGCCGGACCAGGCGGCCGGCGTCCACGGCGGACTGTGCCGCCACGTCGATGAGGTCCTGCACGGTGCTGGTCACGGCGCCACGCTAACCGCGTCCGCCTCGGTGCCGCGCTGCCCGGACGTGTCAGCCGTCCGGGCATGCCCATTCGTCGTGGCCGATGGAGGCTCCCGGGCCCGGCGCCGGATCCCGAGCATGGGCGGAAAGCGGTCCGCGGTCGGCGTGACCGGTGGAGCGGCCGCACCCGAGAGGCGGAGCGATGGCAGAGAGTTCAGGCGACGGCCGACGTTTTGGGCGTACGCCCGACCGGCCACGTGGTGCCCGGCACTGGGCCGCTGAGCAGGAGGTGATCGGGCCCGGCCTGCAGGCGGTCATGCTCTGGGCGCAGTTGTGCGTCGAGTCCGCCGCCGGCGCGGTCCTGGTCGACGTGGACGGCAACGAGATCATCGACTTCCAGGGAGCCGGCGGGGTCAACTCGATCGGCCACGCCAACCCGCGCCTGATCGCCGCCCTCACCGCCGAGCTGGCCACCGCGCCGGCCGGCGCGTTCGGGTCGGCCGGCCGCCGGGCGATGGCCGAGTCGCTGCGCGGGTTCCTGCCGCCGCCGCTGGACCGGATCCAGCTCTACAGCGGCGGCACCGAGGCGGTGGAAGCGGCGCTGCGGCTGGCCAAGTCGGTCACCGGCAAGCACGAGTTCCTGTCGTTCTGGGGCGGCTTCCACGGCAAGACGCTGGGCAGCCTGGCGCTCACCGCGGGGGCGCGGACCGGTCTCGGCCCGCTGCCCTCCGGCTATTTCAGCGCACCGTACGCCAACTGCTACCACTGCCCGCTGAAGATGACGTTCCCGAGCTGCGGCTACGCCTGCGTCGAGACCGTGCGGGACACCATCAAGGAGAACTCCACCGGCTCACTGGCGGCGCTCGTCGTCGAGCCGGTGCAGGGCCGGTCGGGCAACGTGGTGCCGCCACCGGGCTACCTGACCGCGCTGGCCTCGGTCGCCGGCGAGTTCGACGCGTTGCTGATCGTCGACGAGATGATGACCGGGTTCGGCCGTACCGGTGAACCGTTCGCCTTCATGCGCGACGAGGTGACGCCGGACATCGTCACCGTCGGCAAGGGGATGGGCGCCGGATACCCGGTCACCGGGGTGATCTCCACAGCGGATCTGATGGCCGCCAGCCCGTTCTCCGACCCGAGCGCGAGCTCGTCCAGCTTCGGCGCGTTCCCGCTGGCCTGCCGGGCGGTCGCCACCACCACCGACGTGCTCGTCGACGAGGACCTGCCCAGCCGCGTGGGCAAGCTCGGCGCCGAGATGCTGGCCGCGCTGGAGCCGCTCGTCGACGAGTCCCCGCTCGTCGGCGACGTCCGGGGCGCCGGGTTCGCGATCGGCATCGAGCTGGTCGCCGACAAGCGGTCCCGCCGGCCGCTGGACAAGGACACCTTCCGGAAGACGTTCCTGGCGTTGGTCGACGCCGGGGTGCTGGTGATGACCGGAGGCACCACGCTGCGCCTCTACCCACCGCTGAACGTGGACGCGGAGCTGGCCGAGCAGGCCGTCGAGATCATCCGCCGCGTCCTGATCGACGGCGTGGCGTCCCAGCACCTCGAGGAGGTACCGGCATGAGGATCGCCGTCATCGGTTTCGGCACCGCCGGGGAAGGGCGACTGCACGCCTACCGTACGGTCACCGCCGGCCGGGTCGTCGCGGTGCTCGACCCGTCGCCGGAGCGGCGGGCCCGGGCCCGCCAGCTCGACCCCGGCGTGGCCACCTACCCCACGCTGGCCGAGCTGCTCGCCGCCCAGCCGGTGGACGCCGTCGACATCTGCACCCCACCGAACCACCACGTCGAGCTGGAACGCGAGGCGCTCGCCGCCGGTCTGCACGTGATCTGCGAGAAGCCGGTCGCGGTACGCACCGACGAGGCACTCGACCTGATCGACCTGGCCCGGGACCGGGGCCTGCTGCTCTACCCCGCCCACAACTACGGCTTCTCGCCGATGATGCGGGTGCTCACCGGCGCGGTCGCCGGCGGACGGCTCGGCGGCCCGTTGCGGGCCCGGTTCCGGATCGCCCGCGACTCGCACGCGCGCGGGGTGCCCGGATGGCAACCGGACTGGCGTCGGGACATCTCGGTGGCCCGGGGCGGGATCATGCTCGACCACGGGACGCACTGCGCGTACATGGCCACCCAGCTCTTCGGCGAGGCGCCCCGGACGGTCTCCTGCGTCGCGCAGTGGGCGGACGGCGACGCCGCCGGCGGGATGGACGTGGCCGCGCGGCTGGACCTGGAGTTCGGCGACGGCGGGACCTGCGAGATCGATCTGAGCTGGGTCAGTGACACCCGGTCGAACCGTTACCTGGTCAGCGGCCCGGACGGTGCCGCCGACGTGCACGACGGGATGGCCGAGGTGCGTACGGCGGACGGGCTGGAGCGCACCGACCTGGCCCCGCCGAACCGGGACCAGACCCACCAGGAGTGGTTCCCCGGCATGTTCGCCGACTTCGCCGGCCTGATCGCCGCGGGCACCGGCTGGGACCGGCCGATGCGGGAGGCCGTCACCACGACGGCGCTGATCGAGGCGGCCTACCGGTCGGCGACCCGCGGTGGGGAGCCGGTCGTGCCGGCCGGTCTGTCGGCCGCGGAAGCGCGGTGACGGCCAGCGAGATCCGGCTCAGCGTGGCGATCATGCACCATCCGCGCCGGCGGGAGCGCATCCCACCGCTGGTGCGCGACTGCGCCCCGCTGACCGCCCGGGTGGTCACCGATCCGGACCCGGACGGGGTGCCCAGCCCGTTGCGTACCGCGAAGGTGGCCTGGCGCTCGGTCGCCGACGGCGCCACCCACCACCTGGTGCTGCAGGACGACATCCGGCTGATCCGGAGCTTCGCCACCCAGGTCCACCGCGCCATCGCGGCCCGCCCGGAACACGGCATCTCGCTCTACTCGCACTGGGACAGCCCGCAGAACTCGTACCTGGTCCGTCGCGCGGTGATCGCCGGCTGGCCGTTCGCGCCGCTGTCGCTGTTCGAGTGGACCCCCACCCAGGGGTTCGTCCTGCCGGCGCGGGTGGCCCGGGAACTGGCCGACTACCTGGCCGGCATCCCGGACGACGTCAAGGACGACGACGAGATGGTGGTGATGTTCTGCCGGGAGGCCGGCATCCCGGTCGTCGGGACCGTGCCGCACCTGGTCGACCACCGGTTCGACCCGACGATCGTCGGGCATCCGGGCCGGTTCCACGCCACCGTCTTCCTCCCCGCTCCGGCCCTGTCGCCGACGTACTGGCAGTTCAGCGCGAGCGCCGAGGAGGCCCTGGCACGGCGGTGCCGCTCCGACGAGAAGCTGCCCTACACCGTGCAGCTGCATCGCAGCCGGTGCCTGTTGCGGCCGCTGCGGCCCGGCACCGGGGAACCCGTCGAACACGGTTTCGGCTGGTACTGGGCCGACCACTGCGGCCTGGTCGGGCTGTCCGTGAACCAGGTGGTGGACGGGTTCGACCGCCTGCTCGGGGTCACCGGCCTGCCCTCGGGCCTGCACTGGCGACTCGCCCTTGAGGTGTGGGCGGCCGGCTACCTGCTCGGCGCGGACGCGGTGACCGTCCGCCGCGGCGAGGCGGACGGGGTCTGGCCCCCGGCAGCCGTCGGTGCCGGGCTCGCCCAGGCCGCGATGACCAGTTGGATCACCTCCGGGCTGGCCGAGCCGGACGCCGCCGGCCTGACCGTGGAACGACGGGCGGCGCTGGTCGCCATCGGCCTGGCCGGTGTGGCGCAGGGCTGGCTCGGCGGCTGGCAGGAGACGCCGTGACCGCCTGGCATACCTGTTCGGCTACCCCAACCGCCCGCTCGATCGAGCCTTCTGCACATGCCGGATCCGGCGCGACGCTGGGTCCGGCACGTCACCGACCCACGGGGAGCGCCTGATGCCCGACCACGAAACGTTCGTCGACCTGCTGCAGGAGCGTGCCGCCGTCCACCCGGAGCGACCCGCGCTGATCTTCGACGCGGACCCCGGCTCGGGCGACGCCGAGGTCCGCACGGTGTCGTGGGCCGACCTGGCCGCCCGGGCCCGGCAGATCGCCGTGCTGCTCGCCGACACCGTCCGCCCCGGTGACCGGGTGCTCGTGCTGAACGAGCCCGGCACCGCCTTCGCCGAGAACTTCCTCGGCGTCCAGCACGCCGGTGCGATCCCGGTCCCGGCCCCGCTGCCGGACGGATATCGCCGGCAACGGGACCGGCTCGCCGGCATCGCGCACGACGCCCAGGTGGCCGCGGTGGTCACCGACGCCGCGGCCCTCGACGCGGTCCGCGACTGGGCGGCCGAGTGCGGGCTGTCCGCCGTACCGTGCCTGGCCTTCGACGACGTACCCCTGGAGCGGGCGACGGCATGGCGGCGGCCGGCCGTCGACGGGGCCACCATCGCCTTCCTGCAGTACACCTCCGGCTCCACCAGCGACCCCAAGGGCGTCGTGGTGGACCACGCGAACCTGCTGCCCAACCTGCGGGCGTTCAACGAGATCCTCGGTGGCGGCGAGGGCGTCCGCGTCGGCGGATGGCTGCCCATGTACCACGACTTCGGCCTGATCGGGCAGTTGCTGGCCCCGCTCTCGCGGGGCGGTTGCAGCGTCGGGATGTCGGCCACCACGTTCCTCAAGCGCCCCGGCACCTGGCTCCGGCTGATCGACCGGCACGACATCGAGATCTCCCCGGCACCGAACTTCGCGTACGACCTGTGCACCCGGCGGATCACCGACGAGCAGATCGCCGGCGTCGACCTGTCCCGGTGGAAGCGCGCGGTGAACGGCTCGGAACCGGTGCAGGCGGCCACCCTGGCCGCGTTCGGCAGTCGATTCGCCGCCGCCGGGCTGCGGCCGGACGCCATGTGCCCCGGGTACGGCCTGGCCGAGATCACGCTCAGCGTCAGCGGCGCCACCATCGGCCGCCCGCCGGTGGTGCTCACCGTCGACGCCGAGGAACTGGAACGGAACGTCGTGACACCGGTCGGAGCCGGTCACCCGGAGCCGGTGCGGGAACTGGTCAGCAGCGGCGAGTCCACCCCGGAGTTCGACATCAGGATCGTCGACCCCGCTACCCGGCTGCCGCAACCGCCCGACCGGATCGGCGAGATCTGGCTGCGTGGCACCAGCGTGGCGCGGGGCTACTGGGCCAACCCGGAGGCCACTCGGGAGGTGTTCGGCAACGAGCTGGCCGACGGCGAGGGCGGCTTCCTGCGTACCGGGGACCTGGGCCTGCTGCGCGACGGCCAGCTCTACGTGACCGGCCGGATCAAGGAACTGCTGATCGTCAACGGCCGCAACCTGTACCCGCACGACATCGAGGTGACGGTGCGCGCCGTGGACGAGAGCCTGTCCCGGGGTGTCGGTGCCGCCTTCACCGTGGAGGTGCCGCACGAGGAACTGGTGGTGGTGCAGGAGTGCCGGGCCCGGTCCCTCGACCCGGCGGCCCGCGCCGCCGTGGTCACCGCCGTCCGCCACGTGCTGTCCCGGGAGTTCGGCACCGGCGCGGTCAGCGTGGTGCTGGTCCGCCCCGGCACGGTGCCCCGCACCACCAGCGGCAAGATCCAGCGCGGCCTGGCCCGGATGCTCTTCCTGACCGGTGCCCTCGGCGCCGAGCACGAGGAACTCACCGACGGCGTGCGGGCCGCGCGCCGGACCGGCGACCCGGTGCGGGCCTGAGATGGCCGCGCCCACACTGCCCCTGGCCGCTGCCGTGGCCCGGCACCTCGACGAGCGGCTGGGCGATCCGGACGACGCCGACGTCGTCTTCAACCACGCCCGGGTCGCCGCCGCGGACGAGAGCGAGGCGTTCCCGGCGGAGATCTGCGCGCACCTGGACCGGCTCGGCCTGCCGGCGCACTACGTCCCGGCCGCGTACGGCGGTGAACTGCGCGGCTTCGACACCCTGGTCCAGGTCCTGCGGGTGGTCGCGCGCCGGGACCTGACCACGGCCATCGGACACGGCAAGACGTTCCTCGGCGCGGCCTCGGTCTGGGCCCGGTCGCCGCGCGACGAGGCGGACCTGGCGCAGGCCCGCGCGCTCGCCGGCACGGTCCTGGCCGGGGTGCCCGTCTGCTGGGCGCTCACCGAACCGGGTCACGGCAGCGACCTGCTCGGCGGCGAGGTCTCGGCGCTCCGGAGCGACGGCGGGTACCGGGTGACCGGGACGAAATGGCTGATCAACAACGCCACCCGGGCGGGTGTGGTGTGCCTGCTGGCGCGGACCGACCCGGACGGCGGGCCACGCGGGTTCACCGTGCTGCTCGCGGACAAGCGGGAGCTTCCCGCGCACTCGTACCGGTGCCTGCCCGGGGAGCCGACCCACGGCATCCGGGGCGCCGACATCAGCGGGATCACCCTCGACGACGCGTGGGTGCCGGAGACGGCCGTGGTCGGTGCGCGTGGCGCCGGGCTGGAGACGGTGCTGCGCGCCCTGCAACTGACGCGTACCACCTGCGCCGCGCTGTCGCTCGGTGCCGCCGACCACGCGCTGGCGCTGGTCCGGCGATACCTGACCGACCGCCGGCTGTACGGGCGGCGGCTGGCCGACGTGCCGTACCTGCGGCGCGGGGTGGGCCGGCTGCACACCATGCTGTTCCTGGCCGAGGCGGTGACCGCCCTGGTCAGCCGGGCGGCGACGGCGGAGACCGAGGAACTGGGCGTGCTCGCCCCGGTGCTCAAGGCCTTCGTGCCGGCGCTCACCGACGAACTGATCGGCGGGTGCGGCGAGCAGCTCGGCGCCCGTGCCTTCCTGACCGGCATCCCGGACTACGGACGCTTCCAGAAGGTGGAGCGGGACCACCGGATCGTCGGGATCTTCGACGGCAGCACCCCGGTCAACCGCAACGCGCTGATCAACCAGTTCCCGCAACTGGCGCGGGGCTGGCCCGGCGACCCGGTGGACGTGGCCCGGCTGCGGTCGCTGGCCGACCTGCGGGTGCCGGTGCCCGAACTGGACCCGGACCGGCTCTCGCTGGCCGCCGGACGCGGGTGCCTGCCGTTGCGCGGGCTGGCCGCGGCGGTGCCGGCCGTCCGCGCGGCCGGCGGCCCGGCGGCCCGGGCCGAGGCGCTCCTGGCCGCGACCGAGCTGCTGCACACCGAACTCGCCGGGTACCGCCCACGGCCGCACGACGTGGAACCCGCCGCCTACGACCTGGCCCACCGGTACGAGCTGTGCGTGGCCGGCGCGAGCGCGGTGCACCTGTGGCTGCACAACCACGAGCACGCCGGCGCCGACCCGCTGTGGGTGGACGGGCTGTGGCTCGACGCGGCGCTGACCTGGGTGCTGCACCGCCTCGGCGTCGCGCCGGACCATCCCGAGGGCTACGACCGGGTGTACGCGTCCCTCGCCCCGGACCGTCGCCCCTCGGTGCTCGACCTCGACGGCGCCGGGGAGGCGTGATGACCACCGTGCGGGATCTGGAGAGCCGCTTCGGTGATCCGTGGGACCCGGCGAACCCCCTCGGGAACCGGGCCGTGCTGGCGGCCGACGAGCGGCAGGAGATGTTCGCCGACGGTGAGCGGGCGCTCGACGACTTCGGACTCAACGCCGAGTTCGTACCGGTCGCCCGGGGCGGCCGGATGACCGGCCTGGACCGGCTGATCCGGACGATGCGCTCGGTGTTTCGGCGGGATCCCTGCCTGGGCCTCGGTTACGGCGCCAGCTCGTTCATCGCCTCGGTCAACGTGTGGGCCGGCGGCGACGAGGCCCAGCAGCGACGGCTGGCGGAGCTGCTGCTCTCCGGCCGTCGGGTGGCCTCCGTCTACCACGAGCTGGCACACGGCAACGACTTCGCCCGGGTGGACTTCCGGGCCGACCCGGGGCGGCCGGGCGAACTGCTGCTCACCGGCCGCAAGGAGGTGGTCACCAACGCGCAGCGGTGCAGCGCGATGGTGATCTTCAGTCGTACCTCGGACGCGGCCGGTGGCCGCAGCCACACCCAGTTGTTCGTGGAGAAGGACGCACTGCCGCCGGGCGCGCTGCGGTATCTGCCGCGGTTCCCCAGCAGCGGGATGCGCGGGGTGCAGCTCGGCGGGATCGAACTGGACCGGTGCCCGGTCGACGCGGGCGTGGCCCTCGGGCCACTCGGCTCGGCCATGGAGGTCGCGCTGCGTTCGTTCCAGCTCACCCGGACCGGGCTGCCGGCGATGACGCTGGGCGTGCTGGACACCGGCCTGCGCGCGGTGCTGCGATTCGGCGAGGACCGGTGGCTGCGCGGACGGCCGGTGGGCGCCATGCCGGTGGTCCGTACCGCACTGGCCGAGGCGTTCACTGACCTGCTGATCGCCGACTGCCTGTCCACCACAGTCGCCCGCGCCGTGCACCTGCTGCCCGAGGACACCAACGCGTACGCCTCGGCCGTCAAGTACGTCGTGTCCGGCCGGTCCATCCGCGCCATGACCCGGCTCGGTGAGCTGCTCGGCGCGCAGAGCTACCTGCGCACCGGCGAGTACGGCATCTTCCAGAAGTTGCAGCGCGACCTGGCGCCGGCGGGATTCGGGCACGCCGCCCGGGTCGCCTGCCTGGCCACCGTCCTCCCTCAGCTCCCCCGGCTGGCCCGGCGATCCTGGGCGACCGGCCAGGAGCCACCGCCCGCCCTGTACGACCTGGACGCCGATCTCCCGGCCCTGCCGTTCGACCGGCTGCGGATCGCCTCGACGGCCGACCCGCTCACGGCGCAGTTGCTCGCCGCCGCCGAGACGATGCCGGCCGGCGACGAGCGGCTGCGCGGACTGGTCCGGCGCTTCACCACCGAGCTGGCCCGGCTGCGTGCGGCGGCGCTCGGCCTCCGCCCGGCGGACCTGGCGATCGGCGGCGACCCGGCGGCGCTCGACCTGACCGCCCGCTACACCACGGTGCTGACCGCCGCCACCTGCCTGAACCTCTGGCTGGCCGAGCAGCGCCACCCGGGGACCTTCCTGGCCGACCCGGCCTGGGTGACGGCGGCCCTGCTGCGGCTGGCCGACGAACTGGACGGCACGTCCCGGTCGCTGCCGGCCGCGCTGGCCGGCCCGATCCACGCGGAGCTCGCCCGCCGGTACACCGCCGGCCGGGCCTTCGACCTGTCCGACAGCGTGCTGCCCGACCTTCCAAGGAGCCGGAATTGACCATCTTGCCGAACCACCGGGCCGTCGGACAGCTCCGTCCGTGGCTGCGGGACCGCGTCGCCGACTTCACCAACCGGGACCCGGCCACCATCGACACCGCCACGCCCCTGGCCGACCTGGGCCTCGACTCGGTGTACGCGCTCGCGCTCTGCGGTGAGATCGAGGACCACCTCGGGATGCCCCTGGAACCGACCATCGTGTGGGACCACCCGAGCATCGACGCGCTCACCGAGTACCTGTCCGGCCTGCCGCTGGACGCCGGGACGTGACCGCCCTCGAAGCGGTCTCCGCCTACCTGCCGCCGGAACGGGTGCCGATCGACTCGCTCGCCGGTGAGCTGGGGCTGACCGACACCCAGGTCCGGATGTTCCGCCGGTACTACGGGCTGGCCGAGGTGCTGCGGGAACCGACCGGCACGATCACCGATCTGATGCTCAACGCCGCGGCGAAACTGTCCGAACTGCGCGGCCGCGAGTCCCAGGTCCGGTACGTGGTGCAGGCCCGGACCCTGCAGGCGATCGCGCCGTACCCCGAGGATCCGCTGCCCGACGTGGTGCGGGCCCTCGGCCTGCGGCACGCGCGGGCCTTCGCGGTCACCCAGCACGCCTGCGCCTCCGGGCTGCTGGCCGTCGAGATGGCCGGCCGGCTGCTCGCCGAGGACGGCGAGCCCGGCGCGCTGGCCCTGGTCTTCGTCGGTGAGAAGGCGTTCACCCCGTCGGCCCGGATGATCCCGGGCACGGCGCTGATGGGGGAGGGCTGCGCCGCCGTCCTGGTCGGCACGGGCCGGCGCGACCGGCTGCTGTCGTACGCCTCGGCCATGCACGGCGAGTTCAACGCCGGGCTGTCCCTGACCGCGGCGATGTCCCTGGAGTTCCAGCAACGCTATCCGGACGCGCTCGCCGAGGTGATCCTCGCGGCGGTGGCGCGCGCCGGGATCACCGTCGCCGACCTGGACGTGGTGTTGCCGCACAACGTGAACCGGGTGTCCTGGGTGCGGGTGGCGCGCAAGGTCGGGATCCCGGTGGAGCGACTGTTCCTGGACAACATGCCGGTCACCGGCCACTGCTTCTGCGCCGACTCCTTCCTCAACTACGTCGCGGCCCGCGAACTGGGCCGGCTTCGGCCCGGCGACCGCTACCTGATGGCCGCGGTCGGGCTGGGGTCGACCTTCGCCGCCGCGGTCTTCGAGCACTGATAGGACGCTATGACGACGACACGGGAACCCTTCGTCAGACGGCTGCGGACGGCGTTGCTGGGCACCGACCGGATCCCCCTGGTGTTCCTCGGCAACTTCGAGGTCGAGCAGCGGTGGGGCGGTGACGAGCCGGGCCTGCCGCGCGTCGCGCTGACCGCCGGCGACGCGATGGTGAACCGGATGGACGAGTTCGCCCTGCTGCTGGCCGGTCCGGACGACTACGTGGTGCTCAAGGAGCGGCCGGACCCGGAGCACCTGGCCCATCTGGAGACGCTCGGGACGGCCCTGCCGCATGTGCTGACCACCGACCGTCAGGACCCGCACCGCACGGTGACCCAGGACGCGCTGGACAGCCCGGCCCTGCTGGCCCGGTTGTCCGCCCTGGCCGGGGCGGCCGCGATCGTCCCGCACGGGGTCTCCGCCGACGAGGAGGCGCTCGCCGCGCGGACCGGTGTCGCGCTGGCCGGGTCGCCGGCGGCCGTCTGCAAGGCCGTCAACGGCAAGATCTACAGCCGGCGGATCGCCACCGAGCTGGGGCTGCGCCAGTCCGCGGGCTGGATCTGCGAGACCGTCGAGGAACTGGACGAGGCGGTCGAACACGCCCGCGCGCTGCTCGCTGCGGGGCGGCCGGTGGTGCTCAAGGACTCGTACGGGGTGTCCGGCAAGGGCCTGCTGCTGATCCGGGACGCGGCGCGGCTGGACCAGATCCACCGGACGCTGCGCCGCCGGGCCGACCGTTCCGGCGATCGGCGGCTGGCGCTGCTGGTGGAGGAGTGGGTCGCCAAGACCGTCGACCTCAACTACCAGTTCACCGTGTTCCGCGACGGCGGGGTGCACTTCGACTTCGTCAAGGAGGCGGTCACCGCCAACGGCGTACACAAGGGTCACCGGATGCCGGCCGGGCTGACCGCGCGGCAGGTCGAGGTCGTGACGCACAGCGCCGCGGTGCTCGGCGCCCGGCTGGCCCGCGACGGCTACCACGGCGTGGTCGGGGTGGACGCGATGCTCGACCCGGAGGGCGGCGTCTACCCGGTCGTGGAGATCAACGCGCGGCACAACATGTCGACCTACCAGGTCGGTCTCCAGGAACACCTGGTGCCGGCGGGCTGGTACGCGCTGGCCCGGCAGTACCCGCTGCGCCTGGCGCGGCCGCTGCGCTTCGGTGAGGTCCGCGACGGGCTCGGCCCGTGGCTGCTGAGCGCCGCCGGTGGGGCCGGGATGGTGGTGCAGAACTTCTCGACGGTGAACGCCCTGGTGCGGGAGGGCGCGGGAGCTGCGGACGGCCGGCTGTACGGCCTGCTGACCGCGCCGACGGCCGACGAGCTGACGGCGATGGACGCCGAGATCGCGGGCCGCCTGGCGGCCGTGGCGGAAGGAACACGACGGTGACCGGAGAAGTGACGATCCAGGGCGTGGCCATGTCCGAACTGGCCGAGCGGTTCGGCACGCCCCTCTACGTGTACGACGGGGACAGCCTGCGCGGGCAGTACCTGGGGCTGCGTGAGCGGCTGCACCCGGCGATGGAGATCTTCTACTCGCTGAAGGCCAACCCGAACGTGGCCGTCTGCGCGCTGCTCGGCGCGCAGGGCGCCCGGGCGGAGGTGTCGTCGATGGTGGAGCTGCGTACCGCACTCGCCGCCGGGGTGGCCCCGGGCGACATCATCTTCCTCGGCCCCGGCAAGAGCCGCGCCGAACTCGAGGCGTGCCTGTCCGAGGGCGTCTTCGCGCTGGTCTGCGAGTCGTTCGGGGAACTTGCGGTGATCGACGAGCTGGCCCGGGAGCGGGGCGTCATCGCACCGGTGATGCTACGGGTCAACCCGAGCTTCGCGGTCAAGGGCTCCGGCCTCACCATGGGCGGCAAACCGCGCCAGTTCGGGATCGACGAGCAGCAGCTCTTCGACGAGGCCGACCTGGTCAAGAACCATCCCGGGGTACGCGTCCTGGGCGTGCACGCCTACCTGGGCACCCGCATCCTCGATCCCGAGGTGGTCGCCGAGAACGCCCGCCGGATCATCGACCTGGCCGAGCGGCTCGCCGAGCGGCTGGACTTCGTCCTGGAGGCCGTCGACGTGGGCGGTGGCCTCGGGGTGGCCTACTTCCCCGGCGAACCGGACCTCGATCCGGCCGCGGTCGCCGGCCTGCTCAACCCGGTGGTCGAGACGTTCCACGCCGCGCACCCCGGGGCCCGGCTGCTGCTGGAACTCGGCCGGTACCTGGCCGCGCCGTGCGGCACCTACGTCACCCGGGTGCGGTACGTGAAGAGTTCGATGGGGGAGCGCTTCGCGGTCACCGACGGCGGCACGAACCACCACATGGCGGCCGTCGGCATCGGCTCCTACGTGAAGCGCAACTTCCCGATGCGGCTGCTCAACCGGGCCGGCACGGACGCCGGCCCGTGGAACGTCACCGGCCCGCTGTGCACGCCGAACGACACCGTCGGCCGCAACGTGGAACTGCCCGAGCTGCGGCCGGGCGACCTGGTCGGCGTGCTGCGCTCCGGCGCGTACGGCCCGAGCGCCTCACCGGTGCTCTTCCTCAGCCACGGCCACCCGGCCGAGGTGCTGGTGGACGGCGGCCGGGCCCGCCTGGTCCGCCGCCGCGACACCGTCGAGGATCTGCTCGGCCCGCAGATCCTCGACTGACAACCCATCCCGACCGGCACACAGGAGGCCCGCCATGACCATGGCTTCGGAAGCCACAGTCGACCGCGCCGCGGTCGTCGACCACATGATCGACGCCGTCGTCGCGGTGCTGAACCGCGACTCGGTCCAGGTGACCGAGCAGACCCGGCTGATGGACGAGCTCGGGTTGGACTCGACGAACGTCCTCGAACTGCTCATGCACATCGAGGACCGGCTGAACGTCGTGATCGACTCGGACACGCTGGAGCAGCACCACTTCGAGTCGGTCGGCACGCTCGCCGACTACGTCATCGAGCAGGGCCTGGCCTGACGCCGATGTTCCTGTCCATCGCCCCGGCCCCGTCGGTCCGTACCGGCCGGCTCCGGCCGACTCAGGTGATCGCCCGCCGGTTCGACCCCGATCCGGAGCCGTACCGGGGCGATCCGCTGCTCGAGGAATACCTGTCGGACATGACCGAGCTGTACGGTCGTCGCTTCGACCGGGATCGGCACGCGGCGGCCGCCCGGAACTCGTTCACCGGGATGGCGGACCGCCTGGTGCGCGATCTCGACCTCGCGGTGCCGGTGGATCTGATCGCCATCGCGCACTCCACCCCGGACGGCGACCCGCGCCGGGTCACCGCCTGCTACCTCAACGAGCTGGTGCAGGGCGACCCGCTCGCCTTCGCGGTGTCCGACCAGGGACCGGCGGCGGCGTTCACCGCCCTGCGGCTGCTCGGAACCTACTCCGGCGACTTCCCCGGCTGCCGGGCGTTGCTGCTGATCCTGGAACAGACGACGATCCCGTACGAGGTGGTCGGGCCCCGGTATCCGGTTCCCGGCCACGACGTCGGGGTGGCGGTGCTGCTCGAACCGGCCGGCTCGGACGGGACATCAGTGCACCAGCGACCGGACGTGTCGCCGGCGGCGGCCGGGACGCTGCTCGACGAGCTGGTGCCGGCGGACGCCGTCCTGATCACCGGTCCCGGCCTGACCGCCCGGGGTCAGGCGGTTCCGGCACCGGGGCTGGGGGCTGCGGGTGTCTGGGCCGAGTTCGCCCGGCAACGGGCGGGTACCGCCGGGCCGATCGCGGTGGCGGACCACGACCCGGTCTCGGGCACCCTCTGCGCGGCGGTCTTCGCCGGCTCGGACCCGGAGGCGCGGTCGTGATCGCCGACGAGGCCCGCCGCGGCGCCCGGACCGGCGGGCTCACCGCCACGCTCACCGCGATGCACGCCGCGCTGGCGGACCGGGTCCTGCCGTGCGGTCCGACCGGGTGCTGCGTGCTGCCCGAGTCGGCGCTGTACGACGCCGGCCGGGTCTGGACCGGGGACACCGTCGCCGCCCTGGACCCGGCCGCCGTGGAGCGGCTCGGCACTGTCGAGACGCCGGACGGCCGGCTGGCGGCCGTCCGGTACCGGGGCGCACCCGGGCCGGCCGGCGCGCCGGCGCCCTGGCCGGACTGGCTGGCCGCGCTGGCCGGGCTCCGGCTCGGGCTCTCCGAGGCCCTGCTCGACGTCACAGTCGCCCACCTCGGTGACCGCCGCGCCGGTGACACCCCGCTGCTGCTGCAACAGATGATCAAGGGTGCGCTGGCGGACGTCGTCACCGAGCAGATCGAGATCAAGGTCCGGCTCACCGGCACGCCGCCACCGGCCGGATCCCTGGCCTGCCTGCACCGGCAGATCACCGTTGCCGACCGGATGCTGCTGCGCCTGCTCGGAGCCAGCGGGTTCACCGCGGACGGACCGGGCGCGGTGGTCGACGCCTCGGAGTTGCTGGCCGACGCCTGGATCGGTGGACAGGAGTGGACGCCGTGATCGAACTGGACGACCGGCTCACCGCCGCCCGGGCCCACGCCCGGGACTGGGCGCGCGACCTGCGCTCGACGGCACTGGAACTGGACCGTGACCCGGACACCGTGTACCGGTGCCTGGACAACCCGGCCGTACGGCACCTGTCCACCATGCTCATCCCGGCGCCGTGGCTGCCGGACCGGACGCTCATCGGCGGGTACCGGTTCGACGGCATGACGGCGATGGAACGGGTGGTGTTCGCCGAGGAGATCGCCGCCGGGGACGCCGGCATGATGCTCGCGTCCCCCGGCGCCTCGCTGTCCGGGGTGCTCGTCGACCTGCTCGCCGACCGGGATCAGAAGGAGTGGTTCTACGGCCGGCTGCTGGCCGCGCCGACGTGGACCTTCTTCGCGCTGACCGAGCCCGACCACGGCTCGGACGCGGGCGCGATGGGCACGAGACTGGACCCCGACGGCGAGGGCGGCCTGCTGCTGCGGGGCGCCAAGCGCTACATCGGCAACGGCGCCCGGGCCCAGGTCGGCGTCGTCTTCGCCCGGGACCGGCCCGGTCCGCTCGGCGCCACCGCGGTGCTCGTCGAGACCGGCGCGCCCGGCTTCAAGGCCGAGCCGATCCCGACGATCGGCCTGCGCGGCGCCCAGCTCAGCGCGATCACCCTGGACGGCGTGCCGGTCCCGGAGAACCGGGTGCTCGGCCGCCACCTCAGCCCCACCCGGCGCGGCGTGTGGAGCGGCGTGCAGATGTTCAACCGTCTCCGGCCGGGCGTGGCGGCGATCGCACTGGGCATCGCCCGGTCCGCGCACGACTACGTCACCGAGCAGCGCGGCTCGCTGTCCAAGGCCGACCGGCTGCGCTGGGAGCGGACCGGCCGGCGGATCGACGGCGTACGGCAGCTCATCTGGCGGGCCGCCTCGATCGTGGACGCCCAGCCCGCCAACGGCCACCTGGCCTCGGCGGCGAAGGCCCGGGCGGCCCGGCTGGCCGAGGAGGTGACGCTGGAGGCGCTGGAGTACTTCGGTCCCGGCGCACGGCTCACGCAGCCGATGCTGGACAAGCTGATCCGCGACGCCCGGGGCGTCGAATTCATGGAAGGCACCGGCAACATCCAGCGACTCAACACCTTCCAGGGCCTCGTCCAGGGCAAACTCGACCGTGACTGAGCCGGGCGGCGTCGACGTCTGGACCGTCCACCTGGACCGCGACGTCGACGCCGCCCGATGGCTCGGCGCGGCCGAACTGCGGCGCGCCGCGGACATCGGCGATCCGGACGGGCGCCGGCGCTTCGTCGTGGCGCACTCCGCCCTGAACGGGATCCTCGCCGGGCGGCTGGACCTGCGGCCCACCGCGCTGCCGCTGCGCCGCGAACCGCTCGGGCGGCCGTACCTGCCGGGCGTTTCGCTGCATTTCAGCCTGGCGCACGCCGGGGAACGGGCGGTGATCGCGCTCGCCGGCCGTGAGGTCGGCGTGGACCTGGACCGCCCCCGGCCCGGGCTGGACCCGCGGCGGATGGCCGAGCGCTTCTTCACCCCCGCGGAGGCCGCGCTGGTGGCGGCCGCCGGTACCGGGGCCTACGCCGCGTACCTGCGGTTCTGGACCCGCAAGGAGGCGTGTGTCAAGGCCGCCGGCGCGCGTCTGGCGCTCGGGCTGCGGCTGCCGGTACCCGGCGCGGCGAGCGGTGCGGTGGTCCGTGATCCGTCCGGCCGGCTGCCCGGCGCCTACTTCCTGCGGGACCTGCCCGACCACGGCGCCTTCCGCGGAGCCGTGGCGCTGGCCGGAGCGGAACCCGCGGTCTGCCACCACCACGAGTTCCGGAGCGATCTGAGGCGGGGACCGTGACGGACGACGACGGGGGAGCCGGACGCCGGCTCCCCCGTCACCCGTCGGTCAGCGTTCGACCTCACCGCGGATGAAGCGCTCGACGGCGTCCCGGGCGGCGGCGTCGTCGTACTGCTCGGGCGGCGACTTCATGAAGTACGAGGAGGCGGAGAGGATGGGCCCGCCGATCCCCCGGTCCATGGCGATCCGGGTCGCCCGGACCGCGTCGATGATCACGCCGGCCGAGTTGGGCGAGTCCCAGAGTTCGAGCTTGTACTCCAGTTGCAGCGGCACGTCGCCGAACGCCCGCCCTTCCAGGCGGACCAGCGCGTACTTGCGGTCCTCGAGGAACGGCACGTAGTCGCTGGGGCCGATGTGCACGTCGCCGGCGGCCATCTCGTGGGGCACCTGCGAGGTGACGGCCCGGGTCTTGGACAGCTTCTTCGACGCCAGCCGGCGACGCTCCAGCATGTTCATGAAGTCCATGTTGCCGCCGAAGTTCAGCTGGTAGGTGCGCTCCAGCCGGACCCCGCGGTCCTCGAAGAGCTTCGCCAGCACCCGGTGGGTGATGGTGGCGCCCACCTGCGACTTGATGTCGTCGCCGATGATCGGCACGCCGGCCTCGGTGAACCGGGCCGCCCACACCGGGTCCGAGGCGATGAACACCGGCAGCGCGTTGACGAACCCCACGCCCGCCTCCAGCGCGCAGCGGGCGTAGAACCGGTCGGCCTCCTCCGAGCCCACCGGCAGGTACGACACGAGGACGTCGGCCCCGGAGTCGCGCAGTGCGCGAACCACGTCGACGGCCTGCTCGTCGGACTCCTCGATCATCTCCAGGTAGTACTCGCCGAGACCGTCGAGCGTCGGGCCACGCCGCACGACGACCCCGGACGGGGGCACGTCGCAGATCTTGATGGTGTTGTTGCCACTCGCGACGATGGCCTCGGACAGGTCCCGGCCCACCTTCTTCGCGTCCACGTCGAAAGCGGCGACGAACTCGATGTCGCCGACGTGGTAGTCGCCGAAGGCGACGTGCATGAGGCCGGGAACGGTGTCGGTCGTCCTCGCGTCCCGGTAGTACTCGACGCCTTGCACCAGCGACGCGGCACAGTTGCCGACCCCGGCTATGGCGACGCGGACTGCGCCCACGTGGTGCCTCCTTCTCTCTGCGACAGAACTCGATTCAACCGATCCGCTCGTCCCGGTCTCCACCTCGATGTCCTGAACAGGACATCGACGGCGGTCCGGGCGCGCGCGTACGCCCCGGACGGCCGCCGGGGCCGCATACTGGGGACCGTCGCGCGTTGAGGAGCCGATCGTGCCGTTGTCCATGCCTCTTCCGGCCACCGTCCGGACGCGGGCACGACCCGCGCGGCTGCCCCGAAACGCCACGCTCTGGCTGGACGGGCTGATCGCGGTGGCCGTGTTCGTCGGCACCGCCCTGCCGGTGACGTTCTCCGAGGACGGCGAGGTCTGGCACATCCTGGTGGCCGCCGGCGCGTCGCTACCGCTGATCTGGCGCCGGCGGGCCCCGCTGCTCACCACGGTGACTGTGGGCCTGGCGATCAGCGTCCTCGGGCTCTCGCACCAGATGCCGCCGCTGCCGTTCGGGCCGCTCGTCGCGACGTACACGTTCGCGTCGCTGAGCCCGTCCCCCTGGCGGCAGGTCGCGATCGGGGTGCAGGCCGTGGGCGTGGTCGTCTCACTCGTGGTCCCGGGTGAGAACGCCGCCACCTTCGGGTACGTCGGGATGGCGTACGTGGCGGCGTACAGCATGGGGATCGCCTCCCGCGGACGCGGCGACCGGATCGCGGTGCTCGAGGAACGCGCTGCCCGCCAGGAGGAGGAACGAGCCGCCGCCGCCGCGCGCGACCGCAACCGGATCGCCCGCGAGGTGCACGACATCGTGGCGCACACCGTCGCGATCATGGTGGTCCAGGCGGAGGCCGGGCCGGTGGTGGCCCGCACCGACCCGGCCCGGGCCGAGAAGACCTTCGAGGTGATCGCCGAGAGTGGCCGGTCCGCCATCGCCCAGCTCCGGCGGTCGCTGGCCGCGCTGCGCTCGGCGGAGGGCGAGGAGCCGCCGGCCCCGGTCCCGGGGGTGGGTGACGTACCGCGACTGCTCGGCGAGGCGCGCCGGGGCGGCCTGGAGGCGGCGCTGCGCTGGCGCGGGCAGCAGCGGCCCCTGCCCGCCGACGTGGACGCCACTGTCTTCCGGGTGGTGCAGGAGGCGCTGACGAACACCATCCGGCACGCGCGGGCGTCGATGGTGGACGTGCTGATCGAGTTCAACCCGCTCGAAATCCGGGTCACGGTGACCGACGACGGCATCGGTGCGGTGGATGTCGGCGGCGGATACGGAATGATGGGCATGCGGGAGCGGGTCACCGCCTGCGGTGGTGAGCTGTGCGTCGGAGCGGGTCCCGGCGGCGGCTTCACCGTGAGCGCCGTCCTGCCCACTGAGTGAGCTGCTACGAATCGAGGGGTGGCGCCCCATGGTGCGCATCGTGGTCGTCGACGACCAGGATCTGGTACGGGGCGGCTTCGCCATGATCCTCGACGCGGAACCGGACCTGACCGTGGTGGGCGAGGCGGCGGACGGCCTGGAGGCCCTGCGGGTGGTGGCTGAGAAGAAGCCGGACGTGGTGGTCATGGACATCCGGATGGAAGGTCCGATCGACGGCATCGAGGCCACCCGCCGGATCTGCGCCACCACCGACGCGCGGGTGCTCATCCTCACCACGTTCGACGTCGACGAGCACGTGCACGACGCGTTGCGGGCCGGCGCGAACGGTTTCCTGCTCAAGACCATGCGCCGGGCCGAGCTGGTCGAGGCGGTACGGGTCATCGCCAAGGGTGAGGCGCTGCTCGCCCCGACGGTGACCCGGCGGGTGATCGCCGACCTGCTGCGACGGCCCCAGGGCGCGATCCGGCCGCCGGCCCGGCTGGACGAGCTGACCGGCCGGGAGCGGGAGATCCTGTGCCTGGTCGCCCGTGGGCTCTCCAACGCCGAGATCGCCGCCCGGCTGACGGTGAGCGACCACACCGTCAAGACTCACGTCAGCAACGTGCTGGCCAAGCTGGGTCTGCGGGACCGGGTGCAGGCGGTGGTCTTCTCCTACGAGGCCGGGCTGATCAGTCCCGGTGAGGATCTCGACTGAGCGCTCTCCCTCGCTCGGGTGAGACCGGATTTGGCTCTCGGCGGCGATCTGCCGGAGGGCCCGCTTCATCAGGATGAGATCACATCGGTCTTTCCGTCCTGAGGAGCTGTGTGATGATCCGTGCCGTTACGCGTTTCGCTCGCCGGCGCCCTGCCGTCGTGCTCGTCATCTGGCTGGTGATCGCAGCGGCCGGCTTCACTGTCGGAAACGGCGTCTTCGCCCGGATGACGACAAGCGTCGGCGCCATCGCCGGCAGCGAGTCGCAGCAGGGCGCGCAGGCGCTCGGTGACGCCAAGCTCGCGCCACCGGTGATCAACGCGGTCATCTCCGGCGGCTCGGTCACCGACCCCGCCTTCCGTACGAAGGTCTCCGCCGCGCTCACCGAGCTGCGCGCCGTCGACGGCGTGCTGGCGGTGACCGACCCGTTCGGTCCCCAGGCCCCGGCCGCCACCGACGGCGCGGCGGTCCTGGTGAACGTGGAGCTGGCGCACCAGGGCGACCTGCTGGCCGACAAGGTACGGACGCAGCTGACCGGGATCGACGGTACGACGGCTGTGGTCTCCGGCGGCCCGCTCACCGACCGCGAGTTCAACGACCAGGCCACCTCGGACACCAGGCGGGCCGAGATCGTCTCCGCGCCGTTGCTGCTGCTCCTGTTGCTGCTGGTCTTCATGTCGCTGATCGCGGCCGGGCTGCCGCTGCTGATCGCCCTCGTCGGTGTCGGCGGAACCTTCACCACGCTGCTGGTGATGAGCTTCTTCACCGATGTGTCGATCTATTCGATCCAGGTCACCACGATGCTCGCGATCGGTCTCGGCGTCGACTACGCGCTGCTCATGGTCAGCCGGTTCCGGGAGGAACGGGCGCTGACCGAGGACGCGGAGGAGGCGCTCGTGCGGGCCTCCGAACGCGCCGGGCGGACCATCGTCTTCTCCGGCCTGACCATCGCGGTCAGCCTGGCCAGCCTGGTGGTCTTCGCCGATCCGTTCCTGCGGTCGATCGGCGTGGCCGGCGCCGCCGTGGTGCTGATCGACATGCTCGCCGCGATCACCCTGCTGCCCGCGCTGCTCCAGCTGCTGCGTAACCGGATCAAGCCGGTCCGGGCCCGGAAGGAGCGCGGCCGGTCGTTCGCCGCGGTCGCCCGTGGGGTGCAGAAGATGCCGGTGCTCACCCTGCTGGTGGTGCTCGTCGGCCTGCTCGTGGCCGGGCTGTCCGCGACCAACCTGCGGCTGGACACCAGCAACCCGAAGTCGCTGCCGGCCGACAGTGCCACCCGCCAGCTCACCGAGGAGTTGCGCGAGCACTTCCCGGCACTCGCCGGCCCGAGCGCGATCACGATCGTCGCCCGGACCTCGGCGGACGATCCCGACCTGGCCGAGTTCCGGCAGCGGGTCGCCGCGGTGCCCGGTATCTCGGTGGTGAACCCGGGGCGCAGCGGCGGCGGGCTGGCCGTTCTGCAGGCCACCCCGGAGAACCCGACGAGCGACCCGGACACCGCCCGGGCGGTACGCGACATCCGTGACCTGGACGCACCCTTCACGGTGCAGGTCACCGGCGACGCGGCCCGTCTGGTCGACTACCAGCAGGAGCTGCGCGACCGCCTTCCGATCGCCGGTGGCATCGTCCTGCTGGCGACGTTCGTCCTGCTGCTGGCGTTCACCCGGTCGGTGCTGATCCCGCTGAAGGCCGTGCTCACCAACCTGCTCAGCCTGTTCGCCGCACTCGGTGTGGTGGTCTGGGTGTTCCAGGAGGGGCACCTGGTCGGCCTGCTCGGCGGTGAGCGGCTCGACGGCATCGACCTGACCGTGCCGGTGGTCGTCGCGGCGATCGCGTTCGGTCTCTCCACCGACTACGAGGTCTTCGTCCTGTCCCGGATCCGTGAGCGCCGCTTCGCCGGCGCGGCCCCGGACCAGGCGGTGCGGGAGGGTCTGCAGCGAAGCGGTGGCATCGTTACCGCTGCGGCCCTGCTCCTCGCGGTCACCTTCGCCGGCTTCATGACCGGGGGCTTCGCCCCGATCAAGGAGGTCGGCCTGGGGCTGGTGCTGGCCGTCCTGATCGACGCGGTGATCGTGCGGATGCTGCTGGTCCCG
This sequence comes from Micromonospora sp. AB353, assembly GCF_049538395.1. Lineage (NCBI taxonomy): Bacteria > Bacillati > Actinomycetota > Actinomycetes > Micromonosporales > Micromonosporaceae > Micromonospora > Micromonospora sp. AB353. The sequence goes on from NZ_JBMVFV010000057.1 coordinate 29,746, forward strand.
GCGACGATGGCGATTCTCGGACGCGCCGCGTGGTGGGCGCCTCGCTTCCTGGGTGGCCGGCCGCCGGTCCCCTCCGCTCCGGACGCCGGTGACGCGCAGCCGGAGTTGACGGCCACCGCCCAGGGCTGAGAGACCGGGGCGGGGCAGACCCCCGCTGTCCCGCCCCGGTCGATCGGATCGTTCAGTGCGGGGCCACCACGCCGCGCAGACCGGCGGCCTCGCCCACCTCGGAGAGGAGCAGATCGGTGTCGAGCAGTCGCACCAGCAGCCGGTCCACTCCGGCCAGGACCGCACGGATGAGGTCGGGGGGCAGTAGGGTGGTGTCCGCGAGCAGCGTCCAGCGCAGCTGCCCCGGGGTGTCGAGCACGTCGCCGACCTCCATGAAGAACGAGCTGCCGGCCGGCCGGCGCTCGGTCCACCGGAAGCTCGGTTCGGCCAGGACCCGCCGCACCACGTCACTGTCGAGCGGCGCGGTGACGGGCGGCGTCTCCGGTGCGCCGCGCATGTCGTTGAAGAAGCATCGGATCTCCGGCTCGGCGCCGCGTTCCCGGCTCACCTCCGCCAGCGCCGCCCACCCGTCCACCGGATCGAAGCGGCCGTGCCGGAAGGCCCGCACGGCAGTGCCCCAACAGTGCCGGACCAGGTCGGAGAAGGCCGGCCCGGTCAGGTCGACGACGGCCGGCATGTGCTGCGTCAGCGTGCCGATCGAGGCCCGCTGTGTGGCGGTGGTGCGGTTACCGACGACCAGGAGCAATCCGCACCTGTCGGTCTCGGCGACCACGCCCAGCAGGGCCGCGGTCACCGCGAGCGCGACGGTGGCGGTGCTGGTGCGGTACCGGTCGGCGAGCAGCCCCAGCACCGGCGCCGAGATCGGCGAGTCCAGGACACCGCGCCAGAACCGGGGTTCGGCCGGCGCCACCGGCCGGAGTGCGGCGAAGTTGTCGAGCGGGACCGCGTTCAGTTGCCGGCGCAGGTGGGCCACGGCGGCGGCGCTGACCGTACGGCCCCGGGGGGACCGCTCGAAGGCGGCGAGGTCGGCGGGATGCACCAGTTCCGGAGCCGCCGGATCGGGACGCCCCGCTGCCCGGCAGGCCAGCATCTCGGCCAGCACCCGTGCCGCCAGGCGGCTGCTCTGCAGATCGGCGGCCAGATGAGCGATGCAGAGCACCAGAGCCCGGGGTACGCCCCGGTGTACGCAGACCAGGACGCGCATCGGCAGGTCCCGATCGTGGTCGAACGGTGTCGCCTGGAGTTGCTCGTCCAGTTCCCGGGCGGTCGCCGTGAACCGCTCGGCCGGACCGTCGCCGGAGAAGACCCCGACCGGGATGCTGCCGCTGTCGAGCACCTCCTGGACCAGCCGGCCGTCCCGTCGCGGGAACCGCGTCCGCAGTGCCTCGAACCGGCCGGCCAGCGCGCCCACAGCGGAGCACACCATCGTCAGGTCCACGCCCTCGGGGATCAGCACGGGCACGGTGACGTTGTAGGCGGTGCCCGGCGGCATCCGCCGGATGTCGCGTTCCACGAGCACCTGACCCCACGTCAGGTGCTCGACGATCGCCCGCGAACCGGTGAAGTGGGCCGGCTGCCAGCGCACGCCGGCGGTCAGGCCGGGCACGACGCGTACCCGTCCAGCGTGCGGACGGCCGCGTCCCGGCGGTGCTCCAGGTACCGCTCGTTCCATCGGCCCGGTCCGGCGTCGGAGGCGTGCGGGCCGAGGAACCGGGCGGTGACCGAGGCGCGGAAGGCGGCCCAGGTGGCCGCCGGGCTGACCAGCCGGCTGGCGGCCGGTACGGTCCGCGCCGGCCCCGGCGGCAGACCGCTGCCGGCGCATACGGCGTCGGCCCAGCTCTCCTGCTCGTCGAGGGCGGCCAGGACGGCGTCGAGCGACAGGCCACGCAGCTCGGTGACGGCCACCGCGCGGCTGCGGAAGCCGGTCGCCGACACCGGGCCGAACCGCTCGATCGCGATCGCCACCGGCAGCATCGCCCGCGGCGCGAACCACTCGCAGCCGAGCACTGTCAGCGTGGGCAGGTCGCCGGTTTCGGGGTCGTCCGCGGCGACGATCCGCCACTCCGCGAAGGGCAGCGCGACGCCCGAGTCCCGGAAGGTGACCGCGTCGGCGCCGCAGTCCGGGCAGGACATGATCCGGACCGCCATCGGGGGTGCGGGCGGGCGGATCACCCCCGGCGGCTGATCGGCCGGAACGAGGAAGTGGGCCGCCACCTCGCGGCGCGCCATCCGTTCGACAACGGTGCCCAGGGCCGGGTCAGGAGTTGTGGCGAGCGTGGTCATGTCGGATGTCCTCTCCACTGGCGTCGGCCGGAACGCCGGCCGTGACGAAGGCGTCAGGGCTCCGGCGGTGCAGGCCGAGAGCGACAGCGGCCACGCCGAGGTCGATGAGCGCGGCCCGGCCGGCGGCGCCGAGGGCCGTGCCGTCCGGGGCGGTCAGGCCGGAGTCCACCCAGGTCGACACGGCCGAGCGGATCCGGGCGGGGTGAGCGGGGCCGAGTGGCACGGGCAGGTCACGGCGTACCGCGGCGGCCTCCAGCCCGAGCAGGTATCCGGCGGCCCAGATCTCCAGGGCGGCCCGCGCCTGCGGTCGCGGCCCCGGCCGGCTGTCCAGGTACGCGGCCAGCGCGGTCGTCACCTCCTCCGCGCCGATCCCGAGCAGGTCGCACCAGTCCGCCCAGTACCAGCAGAACTCGTTTCCGCCGGGCTCACCGGTGTGCGGCCGGAGCAGCCGGATCAGGCAGCGCGAGTCCTTGACCTGCACGACGTACTCGTCGTGGGACTGGTAGCGGGACCGCGACGCCAGGGTCGCGTCGATCCGGGGGTCGAGTTCCCAGTGCGTGCCGGACGGCACCGGCGGCGCCCACACGGTGGCATGGTGCCGGCCGCCGTGCCCGGCGATCAGGGTCGGCAGCCCGCGGTTGTCGACCAGGTGCGGCACCGTTGCCAGCAGCGGTACCCCGCGTTCCCGGCAGTATCGGGCGATCATCTGGTCGTCGTCGGTGACCTCGTCGGGGATCGGCGCCAGGTAGGCGGCCAGGTCCGCGGCCACGTCGGCCGGCAGCAGGAACGCCAGCGCCGGGATCCACTCCATCGGGGACAGTGCCGCCCACGGCGATCCGGCGACCGCGGCCAGCCGGCACAAGAAGCTGTTCTGCGGGCTGCTCCAGTCGGTGTAGAGGGCGATGCCGTGTGCCGGGCGGTGCGCGATGGCGGCCAGCACGTGCGCGGCGAAGTCGTCGCAGACCCGGGCGTCGTCCTGTAGGACGAGGTGGTGCGTGGCGCCCTCGGCGATCGAGGCCCAGGCGACCTTCGCGGTGCGCAACGGGCTGCGCGCGGCGTCGGGGTCCGGGTCGTGCACGATGCGCGCCTCCAGCGGGCGGCACGCCTCGACGAGCACGTCCAGGGCGACGTCGCGAGCCGGATGGTGCATGATCGTGACGCTCAGGCGAACGTCCCGCGCCCGCCATGCGGGGCGGTTCACCGGGCGTCCGCCCGGCTGGTCCGGCGGACGTGCCGCCACGTGAGCAGCGGGACGAGCAGCATGCCGCAGGCGTTGAGCACCGCGATCGTCCAGTAGAGGGCCGACGGATCCTGCTGGGACCGGGCCAGCGCGCTGCCGACGACGACCATGCCTCCGAAGTACGGCACGTTCAGCAGCAGCGCGATCAGGCCCCCGCCGACCTGTTCGAGAAGGAGCAGCGTCATCACGTTCAGGCCCAGACCGATGTAGGTCAGGCCGACGATCCCCAGGAAACGTGCGGTCTCCGACGCGACAGCCGGGTCACCTGCCAGCAGCGCGGCCAGGGGCTCCCGGCCCAACCAGATCGCGACCGCGAGCACCGCGTACACCGCGGCGGTCAGGCGCAGTCCGGCCCCGAACACCGCCGGCCCGTCGCCGGGCCGCCCCGCGCCCCGCAGCTGGTTGAGCACGATCGCGGTCGCCGAACCGAGCGCCGAGGCGGGCACGATGAGCAGGTTCTGCAGCGCGCCGGCCGCCGAGTATCCGGACACCACGTCCGGCCCGAACGGGCTGAGCGCCCACAGCAGGCCCGCGTTCGCCACGGCCATCACCACGAACGACACGGTGACCGGCAGCCCGGTGCCGGTCAGTCGCCCGATCGCCTCCGGCCGCCAGGTCAGCGGCCCGCTCGCCGTCCAGAGTCCGCAGCGGTACACCTGCACCATGCCGACGGTCAGCGCGGCCACGCCGCCGATCGCGATCGCGACGGGAAGCGCGTACACGCCGAGGTCGGTGCCGAAGCCCAGGACCGCGACGCCGCCCACCTCCAGGACCGCGCCGGTCAGCACCACGGCCGCCGCGGAGCCCGGCCGGCCGTAGCCGCGCAGGCTCGACGAGAGCAGCACGGTCGGGAAGAAGATCAGGTTGGCCAGGCAGGCCCAGCGGGTGAAGGCGACGAATTCCCCCACCGACGCGTCCGGGACGTTCAGCAGCGCCGCCAGCCACGGCGCCGCCAGGATCAGTACGAGGCTGACGGTGCCCCAGACGGCCACGCCGACGCGGGCCATGCTGGCGGCGACCGGGAGGACGTCCCTGGCCCGGCCGGCGCCGCGGCTCACCGACGCGGAGACCTGGTTGCTCACGTCGAAGCCCACCTGGAGGGCGGCGAAGAGCAGCGCCAACGGTACGTAGAGGGAGCGCACGTACATCGCTTCGACGCTGATCCGGGCCATCAGCGCGATCACCACCACCGGCACCAGGACGCCGGCCGTCTCGCCGAGTGCGATCGTGGCGGCGAGGCGGCGGATCCGGGACGCGCCGTCCCAGACGATCGTGGTCGGTGCTTCGGTGGTGCTCACGACGGTGCCACCGCCGCCGAGCCGGTAGTTGGACGTTCGGGCATGACCCACCCCCATGTCGGGCTCGCGGAGACGCACCGACCATAGATACGCGCGAATCAGGCCCACAAGCTGCCCAAAGGGCTATGCCCAGGAGGTGTCCGGCCGGCCTCACAACCGTTCCGGGGTACGGATGCCGAGCAGGTCCAGGCCCTGCCGCAGCACCCGCCCGGTCAGCTCGCACAACACGAGCCGGCTGTCCCGCAGCGGACCCTCGGCCCGCAGCACCGGGCAGCGTTCGTAGAACGCGCTGAACGCGACCGCCAGCCGGTGCAGGTACGCGGTCAGCCGGTGGAACTCCAGGGTGCCGGCCAGCTCGTCGACCACCGCGGCGAAGCCGACCAGCTCGATGGCGAGCGCCCGCTCGGCCGGCTCGGCGAGCGAGACGTCGGCGTCCGGCCGCGCCGCCGCGCCGGCCCGCCGGAAGATCGACCGGACCCGGGAGTACGCGTACTGGAGGTACGGCGCCGTGTTCCCGTCCAGCGACAGCATCCGCTCCCAGTTCAGCACGTAGTCCTTGTGCCGGTCGCCGGACAGGTCGGCGTACTTGATCGCGCCGATGCCCACCGCGCGCCCCACAGCGGCGGCCTCCGCCTCGCCCAGCTCCGGATTGCGTTTCCGGGCCAGCGCGGTGGCCCGCTCCACCGCCTCGGTGAGCAGCCCGACCAGCTTCACCGATCCGCCGGCCCGGCTGCGCAACATCCGCCCGTCCGGGCCGAGGATCGAGCCGAACCCGACGTGCTCGGCCCGTGCCGGCGCGGCCAGCCAGCCGGCCTGCGCGCCGACCGCGAACACCATCTCGAAGTGCCGCCGCTGCGGCAGCCCGACCACGTAGAGCAGCCGTGTCGCGCCGAGCGTGCCGGTCCGGTGCCGCAGCGCGGCCAGGTCGGTGGCCGGGTAGCCGTACCCGCCGTCGGACTTGCGCACGATCAGCGGCAACGGCTCGCCGTCCCGGCCCACCGAACCGGGCGGGAACACGCAGTCCGCGCCGTCGCTGCGCCGCAGCAGCCCGAGCCGGTCCAGCTCCTCGACGGTGGGCGCGAGCTGGTCGTGGTAGCTGCTCTCGCCCCGGAAGTCGTCGCCGGTCAGGGTCACGTCGAGCAGGTCGTACACGGTCAGGAAGTAGCTCTCCGACTGCGTCACCAGCAGTCGCCACAGCCGCAGCGTCGCCGGGTCACCGCCCTGCAACGCCACCACCCGCTGCCGCGACCGCTCCCGGAACGCCTCGTCGTCGTCGAACTTCGCCCGCGCCGCCTTGTAGAACCCGTCCAGGTCACCCATGGACAGTTCCTGCGCCGCGCCGGACTCGCGGAGGTCGAGCAGGTGCTCGATCAGCATGCCGAACGGCGTGCCCCAGTCGCCGAGGTGGTTGGCGCGCAGCACCCGGTGCCCGAGCCACTCCAGCGTCCGCGCCGCCGCGTCCCCGATCACCGTCGACCGCAGGTGCCCGACGTGCATCTCCTTCGCCACGTTCGGCCCCGAGTAGTCGACCACCACCGTCTCCGGCTCGGCCACCACGGGCACGCCGAGCCGCGGGTCGGCGGCCAGCGCGGAGACCATTCCGCCGAGTGCGTGCCCGGCCACCGTGAGGTTCAGGAAACCCGGACCGGACACCTCGACCGCCGCGCAGACGTCGGCCAGCGCCGCGCGCTCCCGTACCTCCGCGGCGATCTCCCGCGGGGGCCGACCGAGCCGCCGGGCCAGGCCCAGCGCCGCGTCGGACTGGAAGTCCGCGTGCTGCGAGCGCCGCACGGCCGGGTCCACCGGCCCGCCGGCGATCGCCGCGAACGCCGGCGCCAGCCGGTCGGTGAGCAACCTTTCAAGATCCATGAGTACGCCGATCTCGCTGTGGATCCGCCGCGCGGATCACCTGACGGGAACGCGACGGCGGAGCGAGGGCGATCGATGACGACCGGCGGCTCGATCCGCCGGTCGCAGGAGGGGAAGGCTCAGCGCAGGCGGTCGCGGGACCGCCGGCGTCGCAGCGCGCCGAGCCGGACGTCGGAGGACGTCATCGGGTACGCGTGCGAGCTGGCCATGCCGGCAGCGTAACCGGCCGGTCCGGGGTCGGCGCAAGCGCGTACCCCGGACCGGCTCGTCGTCAGGCCGACGTGGCGACGGCCTTGCGGTAGCGCTCGGCCCGGCGCCGCACCTGGGTGTACGCGCTGCTCAGGCCCATCGCCCGGCGGACCTCGACGAGCGTGCGGCGCACCTGCTCGCGGGTCCGTTCGGTGCCGGTGACGATCAGCTCGTCGACCAGGCCGGGCTGCGCCTCGAAGCGGGCCCGGCGCTCCCGGATCGGGTCCAGGAACCGGTTGAGCGCGGTCGCCAGCGCCTCCTTGACCTCGACGTCACCGACTCGGCCGGCCCGGTAGCGGGCCTTGAAGTCCGCCACCTGCGCCAGGTCCGGGTTGAAGATGTCGTGGTACTCGAAGACCGGGTTCCCCTCGACCGTGCCGGGCACGTCGGCGCGGACCCGGTTCGGGTCGGTGTACATCCCCATCACCTTGCGGCGCACCGTCGCCGCGTCGTCGGAGAGCGCGATCGCGTTCCCCTTGCTCTTGCTCATCTTCCCGGCACCGTCGGTCCCGACCAGCGTGGGCGTCTCCGACATGATCATGTCGGGTACCGGGAAGACCTCGCCGTAGAGGTGGTTGAACCGCCGGGCGATCTCCCGCGTCACCTCGACGTGCGCGGCGTTGTCCTTCCCGACCGGCACGACCTGCCCCTTCACGCAGAGGATGTCGGCGGCCTGGAGGACGGGGTAGCCGAGCAGGCCGTAGGGCATCTCGTCCTTGCCGGCGTCCCGGGTCATCTCCTTCAGCGACGGCACCCGTTCCAGCCGGGGCACCGTGATCAGGTTCTGGAACAGCGTGTTCAGGTCGCCGACCTCGGGGATCGCCGACTGGAGGTAGAACGTGGCCCGTTCCGGCTCCACCCCGGCGGCGAGGATGTCGGTGACCATCTCGCGGGCGTTGTGCGCGACCTGCTCGATGTCCGCACGGCTGTTGCGCGTGGTGAGCATGTGCAGGTCCGCGATGATGAAGAAGCTCTCGTAGCGCTGGTGCAGCCGCACCCGGTTGGCGATGCTGCCGACGTAGTGGCCGAGGTGCAGACGCCCGGTCGGGCGGTCGCCGGTGAGCATGCGTGCAGAGGACATGGTCGTACGCCTTTCGTGCCGTTCGATGGCGGGGAGACGCGACCCGGTGTGACCCAGGTCGGTGGAGCGGGCTCGTCAGAACGAGCGCCGCCATCGCCCGCCGGCGCGGAAACGGAGTCCGCCGGCACGGAGTACGTCGAGGATCTGCTCCCGGCCGTCGACAGCGTGGCCCGGGAGACCGCTACGGGTCTCCGGGAGGCAGCTGCGCGACCGGACCATGACTGACACGGTAACCGCTCACCGGCCTGCGCCGCTGCCTCCTGCCGCGCTTACTGCTGTCGATAGCTCTCCGTGTAGTAGCTGCCGACCCGCTCCCGGTACTCCGGGTGTGCGAAGTGGTCCGCGTCGAACGCCGGCGACTCCTTCACCTGCTCCCGGGTGCGGTCCACGTGGACGACGCGGTCCAGGTGGTCGACCTGCGCCACAGTGCCGGCCGGCAGCAGCACCTTCTTGCCGAAGATCCACGGACCGGTGTCCACCACCAGGTACCGCGCGTCCGCGTCTTCGCTCGCCTCGTCGATCGAGCCGATCCGGCCGTCCGTCGCCTCCACCCGGTAGCCGGTGAGGTCGATCGGCGTACCCGGGCCGGGGGCGTCCGGGCCGTCGTCCGCCTCGCCGGTGCGCTGTTCCGGCACGTCTGTGGGCCGGGTCTGGTCGTACCCACCGGCCAGGGCGGACGGATCCCGCCAGGTCCACGGGTTGAACGGCTGCATCGGTGGCACCTCCGTCGAATCGGCTCGACGGAATCAGTGCCCCAGCGGCGGGAACGGAAACGCCTGCCGCGCCGACCGCGGGCCTGACCTGGGCGTACCGCGCGCTGGCATACTGGCCGACCATGGTCCTGTCACGTGGTTGGTCGCTGTTCCTGGTCGCCGTCGGCGTCTGGACGTGGGCGATCTGGCCGAGGTTCGCGGTCGCCATCTGGAACGACGAGCGCGCCTGGTCGGCCGGCGTCGTCGGCGAGGGCAGCCCGACCGGATTCCTCTGGGTACACGCCCTGCTGATCGCGGCGTCCCTCGCCATCGGCACGACGGTGGGGATCCTGGGCATCCGCGCCTACCGCGCCGCCCGCGCCGCCCGCCACCCCTCCCCCTCCTCGCCCTCCACCCCGCTTCGGTGATCAAGGAGTTTGTGTCCGGTGGGGACGCTGATCGGGACGCGAACTCCTTGATCGCGGGCGCTGCGGACGGGTGTGACGCGCGCCGCTACCCCTCGATTTGACGTTCAAACCCGCAGACGCGTAACTTTCTCTCTGCCAGCGCGGAACGGGGCAAACGGGACGAAAGCCCGGGAGCGCCGAACAGCGCTGGTACCGGGTCCGACCGAGACTGAGGTCTTGCGACGACGCGGTCCGGGCGAGGCCCGCCGAAACGCCGCAGGGCGGATTTGGCGGAGCGGAACCGACCGGGTAAGGTTGTCGACCGGCAGGGCACCGGGCGAGCTGGCGGGAAACCGCAGCGGCCGGCCTGCCAAATCCGATGATCATCGCAGCGGGTGACCGCTGCGCGTGCTCAGCGGCGCCGACCCGTACGAAGCATGACAGACCGGGACACACGGTTTGACACGGCAGAGACGGTGAGGTAA
>NZ_JBMVFV010000058.1:0-39090 GCF_049538395.1 Micromonospora sp. AB353
GCCGGGCAGCGGGCCGGCGGCGGTCATGTCGGCGAGATCAGTCGGGCCAGGCGGCGGCCGAGCGGGGCGGCGCCGGCCACGGCGAGGCCGAGCAGCCGGGCCCCGGCGCGGGCGGTCAGCGCGCCCTGCAACGCGGGCAGCCCGGTGATCCCGGCGCCCACCGCCGCGCGGACCCGGGCCGGTGACGGGTCGGCGAGCACCCGGGCCTGCGCCCGGCCGTAGCGGACGGCGTACCCGGCGGCGAGCACCGCCGGCACCAGCTCCCCCAGCCGAAGGAAGGGCCCCCTCTTAACGCATCCGGTAGAGCAGGGGGCCCCGCTTAACACGGTGGGCCGGGCCGGGGTGGTGAGCGCGATCAGTGCGGTGCCGGCGAGCGTGAGGCCCGGCAGCCGCCGGTCCGCGCCGGTCACCTCACGGCGGGACAGCGCGGTCACGGTCCAGGTGTGCGCGGCGACGGTGAGCGCTGCGGGCAGCGCCCGGACCACCCGGCCGCCGGACGCGCCGAGCAGCACGTCCAGCCCGCGGCAGGCGGCCATCACCGCCGGGCCGGCGGCGGTGTTCTTCGCACGCAGGTCGTACCCCCAGATCGTGGCCGCGAGCGGCAGCGCGACAGCCGCCGCGCGACGGCCCCCGGCGGCGGTGGCGACGGCGAGCCCGGCGGCGGTCAGGCCGGACGCGACGCCGAGCGCCACCGACGGGCGCACCCGGCCGGACGGGATCGGCCGTTCCGGCCGCTCGACCGCGTCCAGCCGCCGGTCCGCCCAGTCGTTGGCGGCCATCCCGGCCCAGTAGAGCAGCACCGACGCGCCGGCCAGGGCGGGTGTACGGCGGCCCAGCGTCCCGGCCGCGGCAGCGCCGGCCAGCACGTCCCCGGGTACCGAGAGCGCGGCGGGCGCCCGGACCAGCTCGGCCAGGTCGGCCAGCCGGGTCACGGCGTCACCCGGGCGTGCAGGCCGGCGGCGAAGTCCCGCAGCACCGTCCACTGGTCACCGAGCGCGTGACCGGCCGCGCCGAGCGGATCCTTGAAGAAGAACGCCAGCTCGGTCAGCGGGCCGTGGCGGCCGGCGGCGTGCGCGGTGGCGGTGAGCCGGGCCAGGTCCAGCACGAGCGGCGCGGCCAGCGCCGAGTCGCAGCCGTGCCAGGTGAACTCCATCCGCATGCCGGTGCCGAGGAAACCGGCGAACGTGACCAGGTCCCAGGCGGTCTTGAAGTCGCCGAGTTCCTCGACGTACTCGATCCGGGTGTGGCCCTGCGGCAGGTAGCCGAGCGTCTCGGCGAGCACCCGCTGTTTGCTGCCCACCTTCGCGGCGTTGGCCGCCGGGTCGGCGAGCGTGGCGCCGTCGCCGCCGCCGAGCAGGTTCGTGCCGGACCAGGAGCGCACGGCGAGGTGCCGCATCGCGAACATCGGCGCGAGCACCGACTTGAGCAGCGTCTCGCCGGTCTTGCCGTCGTGCCCGGCGTACGGCAGCCCGCGTTCGGCGGCGAGCGCGGCCAGGGCCGGCAGGCGGGCGCCGGTGGACGGGGTGAAGTCCACGTACGGGCAGCCGGCGGTGAACGCCGCGTACGCGTACGCGGAGCTGGGTGGCAGCACGTCGGCCGGGCCGGTCAGCGCGTCGCGCAGCACGGCCGGGTCGCTGTGGGCCGGGTGCGGTGCGGGCGCCGGCTCGGTGGCGGCGACGTTCACCACGACCACCCGGTCCAGCCCGTGCCGGGTCCGGAAGTCGGTCAGGTCGCGCACCACTGCGGCGATCCGCTCGCCCTGGTCGCCGTCGGTGGGCGCGGGCCGCAGCGCCGCCTCGACGGTGGCCAGGTCGGGTGCCACGGCGTCGGCCAGCCGGGCGGGCAGCACGCCTGCGGCGGCGAGCGCCTCGGCGCGTTTGGTGAGCGGGGTGGCGACCACGTCGTGGCCGCCGAAGACGAGATCGGCGAAGCCCGGCAGGGCGGGCCCGCGCAGGTCCGGCAGCTCGGTCACGCAGCCGGTCGGCGCGGTGAGCCCGGCCCGCAGGGCCAGTCCCCCGACCACGGCTGTGGTGGCGACCGAGCCGCGCGCACCCACCAGCCAGACACCCGTACGCATTCGCGCTACCTCCCCAGGTAAGGCCGGTCCGCCGGTGCGGCCGGGGAATCCCGGTCCGGCCGCACCGGAGGGCCGTGCTGGTCGTGCCGGCGGACACCGGCGGCACGCTCCCCGGAGCCGGCCTCGTCCCCGCCGCGGGGCGCAACCGCGGCGGGCCCTCGCCGGCCGGCGCCGGTGAGTGTCGGGCGTACCCCGCAGGGCCGCCTCGGGTCAGGCGGAAGCTTCGGCCAGCGCTGGCTCCACCTCCGTCCAGGCGGCCCGCTCGGCCGAGCGGGTCACCGCGTCGAGCACGAGCTGGACCTGAAGCGCGTCGGCGAACGACGGGGCCGGGTCGGTGCCGGTGGCGACCGCCTCGACGAAGTCGCGCGCCTGGTGGGTGAAGGAGTGCTCGTATCCGATGATGTGGCCGGGCGGCCACCACGCGCCCAGGTACGGGTGGTCCGGCTCGGTCACCAGGATCCGGCTGAAGCCCTGCTCGGCGGCCGGCCGGGTGGCGTCCAGGAACTCCAGTTCGTTGAGGCGTTCCAGGTCGAACACGACGCTGCCGCGCGAGCCGTTGATCTCGACCCGCAGGGCGTTCTTGCGGCCGGTGGCGAACCGGGTCGCCTCGTACGTGGCCAGCGCTCCCCCGTCGAGCCGGGCCACGAACACCGCCGCGTCGTCAACGGTCACCGGGCCCACGGCGCTGCCGTTGCCGTCGGCCTGCGCGGCCAGGCCGCTCGACCCGGCGACGAGTGGCCGCTGCCGCACGAACGTCTCGGTGAGCGCGCTGACCCCGGTGACGAGCTGACCCGTGACGTACTGGGTCAGGTCGATGATGTGCGCGCCGATGTCACCGAGCGCGCCGGAGCCCGCCCTGTCCTTCTGCAACCGCCACACCAGCGGGAACTGCGGGTCGACGATCCAGTCCTGGAGGTAGGTCGCCCGGACGTGCCGGATCTCGCCGATCCGCCCGTCGGCCACCAGCTGCCGCATCAGGGCGACAGCCGGCACCCGCCGGTAGTTGAAGCCGCACATCGCGCGTACCCCGGACTCGCGTGCCCGGGCCGCGGCCTCGGTCATCTCGCGGGCCTCGGCGACGCTGTTGGCGAGCGGCTTCTCGCACATCACGTGCTTGCCCGCCGCGAGCGCGGCGAGTGCGATCTCGCGGTGGCTGTCCCCCGGCGTGCAGATGTCGACCACGTCGACCTCGTCGGACTCGACGAGCCGCCGCCAGTCGGTGGTGTAGCCGTCCCAGCCGAGCCGGTCGGCGGCCTCGGCCACCTTCGGCTCGTCGCGGCCGCAGACGAGCGCCATCCGCACCCGCGCCGGCAGGTCGAACACCCGGTTCACGGTGCGCCACGCCTGGGAGTGCGCGGCGCCCATGAACGCGTAGCCGACCATGCCGACCCGCAGGATGCTGTCGTGACTGGACAAGGTGGGTCTCCCCCCGTGTGTCAGAACCCGAGCTTCAGGTAGTCGCTCGCGTTCTCCTTGGTGATCGTCTCGGAGGCGAGCACGATCTCCTTCGGTACCTGGAGTTCGACCAGGTCGGACATGCCCTTGCCCTGGCCGATCAGGCGGGCCAGGGAGATGGCCGAGGAGGCCATCGACGGGCTGTAGGTGACTGTGGCCTTGAGGACCGTGTTGTCGGCGGCGATGTCCTCCATGGCCTTCTTGGAGCCGGCGCCGCCGACCATGATGAATTCCTTACGGTTGGCCTGGTTGACCGCCGCGAGCACGCCGATGCCCTGGTCGTCGTCGTGGTTCCAGACCGCGTCGATCTTCGGCAGCGCCTGGAACAGGCCGGTGGCGGCCTGCTGCCCGGAGTCGACGGTGAACTCCGCCGGCCGCCGGTTGGCGACCTTGAACCCGTACGAGGCGAGCGTGTCGGCGAACCCCTTCGACCGTTCCTGGGTCAGCTCCAGCGACTCGATGCCGGGGATCTCGCCGATCACCGGGTTGCTCACGCCCTTGGCCTTGAGCTGCTCGGCGATGTAGGTGGCGGCGGCCACTCCCATGCCGTAGTTGTCGCCCTTGATCTGCAGCCGGTAGGCGCGCGCGTCCGGGAAGGCCCGGTCCAGGTTCACCACCGGGATGCCGGCCTTCATCGCCTCCAGGCCGAACGCGTTGAGTTCCTTGCCGTCGTGCGGCAGCAGCACGATCACGTCGGGCTTCTGCGAGATCAGCGTGGACAGCGCCGCCCGCTGGGCCGCCGCGTCCGCGCCGGCCTCGACCGACTTCAGCTCCACGTCCTGGTACGCCCCGGCCTGCGCCTTGGCGTTGTTGGTGATGGCGGCGATCCAGCCGTGGTCGGCGGCGGGGGCGGAGAAGCCGATGCTCACCTTCTTGCCCGTCTCGGTGTTGGCGCCGGAACCGGCCGCCTTGGTCTGCGCCTCGGTCGGGCTCTGCTCGTTGCTGGTGCAGCCGGCGAGCAGCACCCCGGCGGAGACGGCGGCCCCGCCGAAGAGCAGCCGGCGGCGGGACAGGTCATGGCGCGGTGTTCTCATGACGCCTCCTGGGATGAGGTGGTGGGGTGGTTTCGGGTGTGGCGGGCCGGACCACCGTCGGTACGACGGCAGCCGGGATGTGCGCGTGGGGTCAGGTGGTGGTGGCCCGGTTGCGGGCGAGGAACTGGGTGAGACTGCCGAACTGCACCTGCTGGACCAGGACGGCGGCGACGATGATGCCGCCCTTGACCATGTTCTGGGCCTCGGCGGACAGGTTGTTGATGGCGAACAGGTTGGTGATGGTGGAGAAGATGATCACCCCGAGCAGGGAGCCGATGATCGTCCCCCGCCCGCCGCTGAGCAGCGTGCCGCCGATGATCGCGGCGGCGATCGCGTCCAGCTCGTAGAGGTTGGCCATCGCCGCCTGCGCGGAGGTGGCCTGCGCGGTCAGCATGACCGCGGCGATGCCGCAGCACAGGCCGGACAGCGCGTAGAGGAGCACCGTGTGCCGGCGGACGTTGATGCCGGCGAGCCGGGCCGCCTCCGGGTTGCCGCCGACCGCCACCGTACGGCGGCCGAACGTGGTCCGGTTCAGCAGCACCCAGCCGGCCGCCACCACCGCCACCAGGATGTAGACCAGCAGCGGGATGCCGAGCACGTTCGTGCTGGCGATGCCGTTGATGAACGTGTTGCCCGACACCTGGGTCTGCTTATCGGAGATCTCCGCCGCCAGCCCTCGCGCGGCGACGAGCATGGCGAGCGTGGCGATGAACGGCACCAGCCGCCCGTACGACACGAGCAGCCCGTTCACGACGCCGACGGCGAGCCCGACGGTGAGCGCGGTGAAGATCATGCCGCCCGCGCCGTAGCTCTGCGTCGCGACTGTGGTGCACCAGACCCCGGCGAGCGCGACGATCGCGCCGACCGACAGGTCGATGCCCCCGCCGATGATCACGAAGGTCATGCCGACGGTGACCACGCCGACCACCGAGGCGAGCTTGAGGATGGTGAGCGTGTTGCCCCACACCCAGTTCGGGTCGCCGTAGAGGTCGGGGCGGGTCAGGACGCCGATGACCACCAGCACGACGAGCGTGGCGAGCAGGCCGAGGTTGCGCTTGGCGCCCTCCCCGCCGTCGCCGCGCCACCAGGAGAGCTTCGCCGGCGCGTCGACCTTCGCGGTCTCCGTCCGCTCCACCGGCGGCGACTGCGCGGGCAGCGAGGTGTCGGTAACGTCGCTCATGCCGGTGCGCCTTCCATGAGGGACCCCGCCATCACGAGGTCGAGCACGGTGTTCTCGTCCAGTTCGCCGGCCGGGGCCTCGCGGACCACCCGGCCCTCCCGCATCACCAGCACCCGGTCGGCCAGGCCCAGCACCTCGGGCACCTCGCTGGAGACCAGCAGCACCCCGACGCCACGGGCGGCCAGATCGCGGATCACCTGGTACAGCTCGGCGCGGGCGCCCACGTCCACGCCCCGGGTCGGCTCGTCGAGCAACAGCAGCCGGGTGTCACCGAGCAGCCACCGCCCGACCACCACCTTCTGCTGGTTGCCGCCGGACAGCGTGCGCACCGGCCGGCGTACGTCCCGGGGACGCAGTTCCAGCGACGCGGCGATCCGGTCCGCCTCGGCGCGTTCCCGTCCGGTGTCGGTGAAGCCGAGGCGGGCGTACCTGCTGAACGTGGCGAGCGTGACGTTGCGGTAGATCGGTTCGCCGAGCAGCAGCGCCTGACTCTTGCGCTCCTCCGGCGCCATGCCCATCCCGGCCCGTACCGCGGCGCCCACGCTGCCCGGACGCAACACGCGGCCGTCGACCCGGACCGTCCCGGCGTGCGCCCGGCGCGCGCCGAAGATGGTCTCCAGCAGCTCCGACCGGCCCGAGCCGACCAGCCCGGCGATGCCGACGATCTCTCCCGCCCGGACCCCGAGCGAGACGTCGGCGAACTCGCCGGGCCGGGTCAGCCCGTCCACCCGCAACAGCTCCGCGCCGCCCCCGTGGTCGGCCGGGCGCTGCGGGAAGACGTACTCGATGGTCCGCCCGGTCATCCGGGCGACCAGGTCGCGGGTCGGTGTCTCGCGGGCCGGCAGGCTCGCCGCCGTGGTCCGGCCGTCCTTGAGTACGGTGACCCGGTCGCCGATCTCGCGGATCTCCTCCATCCGGTGCGAGATGTAGATGACCGCGATGCCCTGCGCGGTGAGTTCCCGGATGATCCGGAACAGGTTCGCCACCTCGTCGTGGGCCAGCACCGCGCTCGGCTCGTCCATGATGATCAGCCGGGCCTCGTGGGACAGCGCACGGGCCATGCTGACGATCTGCTTGCCGGCGGCGGGCAGGTGCCGCACCAGCCGCCCCGGCGGGATCTCCGGGTGGCCGAGCCGGGCCAGGATCTGCCGGGTACGCCGGGCCATGTGCCCCCGCCGGACGAAGCCGAACCGGCGCGGCTCGTGGCCGAGGAACGCGTTCTCCGCCACCGACAGGTCGTCGACCAGGTCGAGTTCCTGGTAGATGGTGGCGATACCGGCGCGCATGGCGGCCTGTGGGTTGGCGAACGAGGCCGGCTCGCCGCGCCAGAGCACCTCACCGGAGTCCGGCCGGTGCACCCCGGCCAGCACCTTGATGAGCGTGGACTTGCCGGCGCCGTTCTGCCCCAGCAGGCAGTGCACCTCACCGGCCCGCACCTCCAGTTGCACGCCGTCGAGCGCGCGTACCCCCGGGAACGTCTTGACGACGTCGGTGAGGCGCAGGACCACCTCGCCCGCGACGGCGTCCGCGGGCGCCTCGACGAGCGGCCGGGCCTCGGACTGTCCGATCTCGCTCATGCTGCTTCTCCGAACGCGAGGTCACTTGCGAGCACTGCGGCGCCGGCGACGCCGGCACGCGGGCCCAGCTCGGACAGGACGACCGGCAGGTTGCCGGTGGCCAGCGGCAGCGAGCGGCGGTAGACAACGCTGCGGATCTCGGCGAGCAGGATGTGCCCGAGCTGGGCGAGCCCGCCGCCGATGACGATCATCGACGGGTTGGTGAAGCTGACCAGCCCGGCCAGTACGCTCCCGACCCGCCGGCCGCCGTCGCGGATGAGCTGGATGCAGGTGACGTCCCCCTCGATCGCCCCCTGCGCCACGTCCAGCGCGGTCACCACACCCCGGGCGGCCAGCCGTTCGGCCAGCGCCGGGGACACCTCGGTGCGGGCCGCCACAGTCGCCTCCCGGGCCAGCGCGGCACCGCTGAACACCGCCTCCAGGCAACCGAGGTTGCCGCAGCTGCACATCGGACCGTTCGGGTCGACCTGGATGTGGCCGATGTCCCCGGCACAGCCGTCGGTGCCCCGGTAGACCTCGCCGTGCAGGTAGATGCCGCACCCGATGCCAGTGCCGATCTTGATGAACAGGAAGTCGTCGACCGAGTGGGCCACGCCGCCGTGCCGCTCGCCGATCGCCATGATGTTGACGTCGTTGTCGACCACCGCCGGGCAGCCGTGCTCACGGGTGAGCAGCTCGCGGACCGGGAACCGGTCCCAGCCGGGCATGATCGGCGGGGAGACCGGCACGCCGTCGCGGAAGCTGACCGGCCCCGGTACGCCGATGCCCACCGCGTCGAGCCGCTCGTACGCGCCGTCCACCTCGGCCTTGTGCAGCAGCTCGTTCACCCGCTGGAGCGTCACCTTCGGGCCGGAGCGGATGTCGGCGGCCTCGGTGTAGGCGGCCACCGTCTCCAGCCGGCCGTTCACCACCTCCACGTCGATCGAGCTGGCGCCCAGGTCGACGGCGGCGAAGCGCAGGTGCGGGCTCAGCTCGACGAGGGTGGAGCGGCGCCCGCCCCGGGAGGCGGCCAGCCCGGCCTCGGCCACGTATCCGAGGGAGACCAGACGTTCCAGCTCGGCGAGCAGGCGCGGGCGGGGCATCTGGAGCCGGTCGCCGAGTTCGGCGCGGGACACCGCGCCCTCGTCCCGGAGCAGTCGCAGAAGCCGTACGTGCAGGGGGTCGACCGTCCGCACCGGCAGTCACCTCCGCATCGGAAGTCCGTCTCATCGATGACGGCGTTGTGTGTTGTGTCCGACACAGTAGGAGCCTTCCGGGCCGCGTGTCCATAGCTTCGGCACGTCTGATGCAAACTTTTGTCCATACGAACAAAAGCGAGTTCCGGATCATGAAAACGCGACGCCCCGCCCGCGTGACTTCCGGGCGGGGCGTCGCGATCTCGGGTCAGCGGGAGGGCGCGCGGCCCTTCTTGCGCAGCTTGCGGTCGTCGCGCAGCTCCACGTAGGGCTCCTCGTCGGCCGGGTGCCCCGCCGCGATGGCGCGGCTGCGTTCCAACTCGGCGTCGAACTCCGCGCCCAGCAGGATCGCGATGTTGCTCAGCCACAACCACACCAGGAAGATGATCACGCCGGCCACCGCGCCGTACGTCTTGTTGTACGAGCCGAAGTTGCTCACGTAGAGCGCGAACAGGCCCGACACCACCAGCCAGAGCACCACCGCGAGCACACCGCCGGGGCTGACCCAGCGGAAGCCGCCGTGCCGGGCGTTCGGCGAGGCCCAGTAGAGGATCGCGAACATCAGGCTCACCAGCACCAGCAGCACCGGCCACTTGGCGATGTTCCACACCGTCACGGCGGTCTCGCCCAGGCCGATCGCGTTCCCGGCCTGCTCGGCCAGCCCGCCGGTGAACACCACGATCACGGCGCTGATCAGCAGCATCACGCCGATCACCGCGGTCACGCCGAGGCGTACCGGCAGCGTCTTCCAGATCGGCCGCCCCTCCGGCACGTCGTAGATGCTGTTCGAGGCGCGCATGAACGCGGCGACGTAGCCGGACGCCGACCAGAACGCCGCCACCAGACCGACGATCGCCGCGATGCTCGCCAGCCCGCCGGACTGGCCGGCCTGGTCGATAGCGCTCTCGATGATGCGGCGGATGTTCTCCTCCGGCACCGCCTGCCCGACGGTGTCCCGTACCCCCTCGGTGGCCCGGTCGCCGAGCAGGCCGAGCACCGAGATCAGCACCAGGACGCCCGGGAAGATGGAGAGCACGCCGTAGTAGGTGAGCGCGGCGGCCCAGTCGGTCAGGCTGTCGTCCTGGAACTCCCGCACGGTCCGCTTGAGGGTCGCCATCCAGCCCGTCGCCGACAGGTCGGCCGGGCTGTCCGGCCCGTCGTCCGGCCCCACCGGTCCGTCATGCTTCCGCCCGTCGGGCCGGTCGTGCCCGGCGCGGGTGTCGTCGCGCATGGCGGGGGCGTCGTCGCGCCCGTCGCGGGTGTCCTCGTGGACGTCGTGGGCGTCGTCGCGGGCGGCCATGGCACCTCCTCGTCGTCATGTCGTCCCGCACGACATGCCCTGACGAGGGCAGCGATAACCGCCGCGCCCGCAAACCGGCCACTCGCGCCCCACTGCTCGCACCTGCCGCCGCCTCTCCCGTCGGCACCTTCACCCCGCTGGCCGCCTTTGCTCTGCAGCCACGCGCGCGGCAGACACGCTCTGTAACCATGTGCGCCGATGGGTGCAGAGCAAAGGTGGCGGGGGCAGCGCTGTCACCGGCACCCCACCACTCCCCGCCCGAAATCCTGGCGAGCCGCCGCTCCGCCGCGACCACCAATCGCCACCATCTCGACGACCGTCACGACGAGTGGAACGTCATGGGTGTCAAACGGGGCCGCAAGCACCCATGACGTCCCACTCACCGAGGGTCGGCCACCGGCGTGCGCGGAAGCGAGAGCGCGGGGTACGGCCGGGGCGCCGAAGTAACGCGTGATCCGTCTTTCGATGCCACCACCTCGGGGAAGTGGAGATGATCGTGGAAACGCGAGCCGGCGAACACGCTTTGGGGCCATTTCCCCACCGGGTGAGCGCGGCGCGCACGAGCGCGTACGACCCGGCGCGACGGGCGCCGCCCGCGCGAGCCGACACGGGAGACGCACCCACCTGAGTGGACACGTTGCGTGACGACAAGCATCACGGGCATGCCCATTCTTCATCGTTGTAAGCGGTATCGGGAGAGAGCCACGAGAGACGACCTCCCATCATCGCGAAACAGTTTCAAGAAATATGTGACGCGAATGAGCGACGCTCCATTCCGTCACTCATTGCAATCATGATCGGCAATGTTCCCAACATGCGCGCCATTCGCGTATCGTGCCCCCTCGTGCCGCCCGTTCGCCCCTCCGACGCGACTCCCCCCAAACCCCGGCCGCCGTCCGGCGGACGACCGGGGTCCGACGTGGACGCCGAGGTGGTGTCGCTGCCGCCGGACGACGGAAGCGTCCCCGGGCCCGAGTGGGCCGACGACGGGCCGGGCGAGACGCACCACCACAGCCGAGCAGCGCACCACCACACCCCGGACGAGCACGACACCGCGGGCGAGCAGCACACCGCGGACGAGAGCGAGGCCCGCGACAAGGGCGAGAACCCGGGCCGAACCCAGGACGCCCGCGAACTGGCCGCCCGCTTCGAGGAGGAGAAACCGGGACGGGTGCTCGCCGGCCCGATCGGGGTCCTCTTCACCGGCGTCACCGTCGCGGTCGGACTGCTGACGCTCTGGCAGGTCTTCTTCCCGCTGGCTCAGGGCAGCAAGTACTACCTCATCTTCTTCCTGGCCGGCGTCCTGCCGGTGGTGTTCCTCGCGTACCCCTCGGGGGTGCGGCTGCGACGCGCCAAGGGCCACGCGGGCGACGTGGACGACCGGCGCGGTCCCACGCCCGTGGACTGGCTGCTGGCCCTCGCGGCGCTCGTCGTCTGCCTCTACCCGGTGCTGCCGATCACCATCGGCGCCGGTGGCGGCGGGTACGACGCCTTCCTCGACCGGCAGGGCCTGCTGGATCCGCTGGACGTGGCGTTCGGCACCGGGCTGCTGCTCCTGCTGCTGGAGGCGTGCCGGCGTACCACCGGATGGATCCTGCCCGCGGTGTGCGTGCTGTTCCTCGGGTACGGCTACTACGGCGGCCTGCTGCCGCAGTCCTGGCCGGTGGCGCACGCGGGGCTCGACTTCGGGCAGCTCGTGGACGCGTTCTACAACTCCGACAGCGGCTTCTACGGCACCCCGCTGGACGTGGCCGCCTCGTACATCGTGCTGTTCACCATCTACGGCGCGGTGCTCGACCTGTCCGGCGCGGGCCGGTTCTTCGTGGAACTGTCCGCCGCCGCGTTCCGCCGCTCGCGCACGGCCGCCGGGCGTACCGCAGTCGCCTCGGGTTTCCTGCTCGGCACGGTCTCCGGCTCCGGCGCCGCCACCACCGTCAGCATCGGCGCGGTGACCTGGCCGATCCTGCGCCGCGCCGGCTACCCGGCCGAGCGGGCGGGCGGCATGCTCGCCGCCGCCGGTGTGGGGGCGATCCTGTCGCCGCCGACGCTGGGCGCCGCCGCGTTCATCATCGCCGAGTACCTGGGCGTGTCCTACCTCCAGGTGCTCGGCTGGGCGACGGTGCCGACGATCCTCTACTACCTGGGCATCCTGCTCTCCGTCGAGATCGACGCCCGGCGCTCCGGCGTGCGCCCGGTGGTCATCGACACCGGCTCGGCGTGGCGGCTGCTGGCCCGCTTCGGCTACCACTTCCTCTCACTTCTCGTGATCATCGTGGTGCTGGCGCTCGGCGCGTCGGCGATGCGGGCCGTCGTCATCGCCACCGTGATCGCGGCGGCGCTGTCCTTCCTGGACCGCCGGCACCGGCTCACGCCGGCCCGGCTGGTGGCGGCGCTGCGCGACGGCGTACGCGGGGTGCTCGCGGTGAGCGCCGTCTGCGCCGCGGCCGGCATCATCACCGCCACCACCACGAAGACCGGCCTCGGGCCGCAGGCCGCCGCGCTGCTGATCGACGGCGCGCAGGCGGTCAGCTCGGAGCCGGCGGTGGTGCTGGCGCTGACCGCGGTGCTCGCCGCCGTCGCGCTCAGCCTGCTCGGCCTCGCCGTGCCGGTCACCGCCTCGTTCGTCATCGGCTGGGTGATCATCGGCCCGGCGCTGCTGAACCTGGGCGTCGAAGCGCCCGCAGCGGCCATGTTCGTCTTCTACTTCGCGGTGCTGTCCGAGGTCTCGCCGCCGACCGCGCTCGCCGCTGTCGCCGCCGCCGCCGTCACCGGCGGCCGGCTGGTGCCGACCATGTGGCAGACCCTGCGGTACGCGCTGCCGGCGTACCTGATCCCGCTGGCCTTCGTCATCACGCCGACCGGCCTCGGGCTGCTCGGCATCGGCGGGCCCGGGCGGATCGTGACGGCCGGTCTGGTCTCCGCGCTCGGCGTGGCGGTGCTGGCGGTCGCGGCCGGCGGCTGGCTACCCGGTGTGGGCCCGGCCGGCGTGCCGGAGCGGATCGTCGGCGCGGTCGCCGGGCTGGTGCTGCTCTGGCTGGAACCGCTGCCCATGGCGATCGGCGCGGCACTCGCCGCGCTCGCGGTCGCGGGCGTGTACGTCCGACGTGGCGCCGCCGGACACCCCGGCCGCCCGGCGGTCGAAGAATCCGTGGACCTTGGGGAGGAGAGAGAGTGGGACGGATCGACGCGAGGATAGTGGCGGGTGTCGGGGCACTGGTCCTGGTCGCCGCCGGTGCCGCCGGCTGCGGAGGCCGTCAGGACGGCGCGGCGAAGGACGACGCCGCCCGCGAGGTCAGCTGCAAGGTCACCAAGGACACCCGGGTCGGCATCGCCACCGGAAACGCCACCGGCGTCTACTACGTGGTCGGCAACGCGCTCGCCGGTGAGCTGAGCAAGACCACCGACGGCAAGCTCACCGGGACGGCCGCCGAGACCGGCGCCTCGGTGCAGAACGTCGAACAGCTCGTCGCCGGCCAGTACGACGTGGCGTTCTCGCTGTTCGACACCGCTGTCAACGCGGTGCAGGGCAAGGGGAGCTTCACCGCGCCGCAGCCGGTCAAGGCGCTGGCCCGGATCTACGACAACTACACCCAGGTGGTGGTCCGCGCCGACGCGGGGATCACGTCGGTGGCCGACATGAAGGGCAAGAAGATCTCCACCGGCTCGCCGAAGTCCGGCACCGAGGTCATCGCCAACCGGCTGCTCACCGCCGCCGGGCTGGACCCGGCCAAGGACGTCCAGGCGCAGCGGCTGGACCTCACCAAGACCGTCGACGGCATGAAGGACGGCAGCATCGACGGCTTCTTCTGGTCCGGCGGCGTGCCGACCGGCGGGGTCACCGACCTGTTCACCACGTCCGGCGACAAGGTGAAGTTCGTCGACATCAGCCCGCTGCTGCCGAAGATGGCCGAGCTGAACCCGGCGTACCAGGCGGGCACCATCGGCAAGGACATCTACCGGACCCCGGCCGACGTGCCCACCATCGTGGTGCCGAACGTGCTGCTGGTGCGGGACGACCTGGACGCCGACGTGGCCTGCGCGATCACCCGGACGGTCTTCGAGAAGAAGGACGCCCTGGCCCAGGCGAACCCGGCGGCGAAGGGCATCGAGCTGGGCAACGCCCGCAAGACCGACCCGGTGCCGCTGCACCGTGGCGCGGAGCGGGCGCTGAGCGACCTCGGCGCGAGCTGACCTGAACGGGCCGGGCCCGGACGTGCGTCCGGGCCCGGCCCACCGACCCGACCCGGAGACCCCCGTGCCGCTGCCCCACCCGGCTCGCGTACGCCGGCATCACCGCTCCGCGGACCGCACCGGACGCCTCCGCTCGGTCCGCGTCCAACTGCTGGCCCCGATCCTGGTGGCCACCGCCGGCCTGGTCGTGCTGGGGGCGACGCAGACCGGCGCCGCGCTCGACGCGTCCGCCGACGCCGACCGGGCCCGCGTGCTGGCGGGCACCGCCACCGCGACCGTACGGCTGGTGCACGAGCTGGAACGCGAACTGGGCGAGACGGCCGCGTTGCGCCAGCGCGGCGGCACGTCCGGCCGCCCGCTCGTGGACGCGCAGCGCCGCCGGGTGGACACGGCGGTGGAGCGTTACCGCTCGGCGCAGGATGACGCGCGCCGGGCCGCGCCGGATCTGGGCGGGGTGCTCGACGACGTGGGCGGGCGCCTGGCGCAGCTCGCGCCCACCCGGAACCTGGCGCTGGCCGGTGATCGCGGTGACCCGGCATACGTGTCGCTCGTGGAGTCGCTGCTCGCGGTCGCGGACGCGCTGCCCAGCCAGCTCCGCGACGCCGAGCTGGCCAACCAGGCGCGCGAGGTCGCAGCGGTGGCCGCCCAGGAGCACCTGTCCGCGCTGGAGCGCGACCTGCTGCGGGCGGTGTTCGTCCGGGGTGGACTGCAGAGTGGCGAACTGGCCCGGCTGGGCCGGCTGCGGGGTGCCCGGGAGCAGCGGCAGGCCGAGTTCCTCCGGATCGCCTCCGCCCCGGCGAGCAGGGCCTGGTACCGGCTGGTCGACGGCACCGACGTGACCACTGCCCGCCGGATACGTGACGCCGTGCTCGACTCCGACGGCGCGCCCGGCACGGTGAAGACCGACGGCGACGCCTGGTACGTGGCGCAGAGCGGCGCGATCCGCCGGTACAACCTGCTCGGCCGGGACCTGACCGACAGGCTGGACCGGGACGCGGCGGACCTGGCCGGGGCGGCCCGGTTGCGTGCGGTGCTGACCGCCGGCGCGACGAGCACCGTCGCACTCGGCTCGCTCGTCACCGCCGTGCTGCTGGCGGTCCGTACGAGCCGCCGGTTGCGCCGGCTGCGGGTGGCCGCGCTGACCATGGCGAACCGGGAGCTGCCGGAACGGATCACCGCGATCGCGGCGGGCGAGCGGACCCCGGCGGAGGGCCCGGCGACCCGGATGACCGATGGGATCAGGCGCGGCCGGGACGAGGTGGCGCAGGTCGCCGAGGCGTTCGACACGGTGAACCGGGCCGCGTTGCGGCTGGCCGGTCAGCAGGCCGAGTTGCGGCTGGACGTGACCCGGATGGCGGAGGCGCTGGCCCGCCGCATCCGGACGCTCATCACCCGGCAGCTACGGCTGCTCGACGACTTCGAGCGCGAGGAGACCGACCCGGACGCGCTGGCCCGGCTGTTCGCGCTGGACCACCTCGCCGCCCGGTTGCGCCGCAACGGCGAGAACCTGCTGGTGCTCGCCGGTGGCGAGCCCGGACGCGGGCACGAGGGCGCGTTGCTGCTGGACGACGTGGTACGGGCGGCGGCCTCCGAGATCGAGGACTACCCGCGGGTGGAGATCGACGTGCCGACCGCTGCGGTGCACGGCACGGCGGCCGGCAACCTGGTGCACCTGCTGGCCGAGCTGCTGGAGAACGCCACCGTCTACTCGCCACCGGAGGCCCCGGTGCTCGTCGACGGCCGGCGCACCGTCGACGGGCTGGTGCTGCGCGTCCGCGACCAGGGCATCGGCGTCAGCGAGAGCCGGCTGACCGAGATCAACGAGCGGCTGGCCGCGCCGGCCACGCTGTCCAGCGCGGCGGCGGGCAGCATGGGCCTGCACGTGGTGGCCCACCTGGCCGCCCGGCACGGGATCCGGGTGCAGTTGCACAACCCCGGTACCGGCACTGTGGCGCAGGTCGACGTACCGGAATCGGTCCTGACCCGGGTCGAGTCGGTGGCGTCCCGGCCGGCCGCCGAGCGGCGGCCGCGCGCCGCGGCCTGGTTCAAGTCCGGGCCGGCCGCCGGCCGCAGCCTCGTCACCAGCGCCACGACCGTCGGGCCGGCGCGCGGCGTCGCCGCGGTCCGCACGCCGGGTGGCGCGTTGCTGGCGCCGAGCACCGCCCGGATCCGCCCGGTGAGCGTGCCGCCGACGCCCGTCCCGACCACCGCCGCCGGGCTGCCCCGGCGGCAGGTGGGCGGCCACCTGCCCGAGCCGATGCCGGACACCACCGCGCCGCCGCCGGCCACCGACCTGCTCGACCCCGAAGTGGTACGTGCCCGGCTGTCCGCCCTCGCCGAGGGGGTGGCCAGCGCGACCCGCCGTGCCCCGAACACCACACCCAACGGGAGAAGACCATGACCTCACCGTCCACCACCGGACTGGACTGGCTGCTGGCGAACTTCGCCGAGCAGGTGCCGGACGTCTCGCACGCGCTCGCGGTCTCCGAGGACGGGTTGCGGCTGGCGTCCTCGCCGGACCTCTCCCCCGACCAGGTCGACCAGCTCGCGGCGGTGATCAGCGGGCTGGCGAGCCTGACCGTGGGCGCGGCCCGGCTGATGTCCGCCGGCCGGGTACGCCAGCAGATCGT
Source organism: Micromonospora sp. AB353 (assembly GCF_049538395.1). Lineage (NCBI taxonomy): Bacteria > Bacillati > Actinomycetota > Actinomycetes > Micromonosporales > Micromonosporaceae > Micromonospora > Micromonospora sp. AB353. The sequence continues at coordinate 16,620 of NZ_JBMVFV010000058.1, forward strand.
GGACATGGACGGCGGGGTGATGCTGGTGATGGCGGTGGGTGAGCGGGCGCTGCTCGGCGTGCTGGCCGCGCCCGGCTGCGACCTGGGCCAGATCGGCTACGAGACGGCGACGCTGGTGCAGCGGGTGGCGGAGGCGCTGGAACCGGCGGTCCGCCGATGACCGGCCGCGTGCTGCGGCTGACCGCCGCGCTGATGTCGGCGGTGCTGGTGGCCGGGTGCGCGGCCGAGGACTCCGCGCCCGAGGCGTGGCACGGCGGGCGGATCTTCCTGGCCACCGGCAACACCACAGGCGTCTACTACCAGCTCGGCGGCGGGTACGCCGACCTGATCACCCGCCACCTGCCCGGGTACGAGGCACGGGCCGAGCCGACCGGCGCGTCGGTGGAGAACATCACCCGGGTGGCGAGTGGCGACATGGAGATCGCGTTCAGCCTGGCCGACACGGCGGCGGACGCGGTCGACGGGCGCGGGGCGTTCGACAAGCAGCCGCAGCCGGTACGGGCGCTGGCCCGGGTCTACAGCAACTACACGCACGTGATCGTCCGCGCCGACGGCAAGATCCGCAGCTTCGCCGACCTGCGCGGCAAGCGCATCTCCACCGGTTCGCCGAAGTCCGGCACCGACATCATCGCGGGGCGCCTGCTCACCGCCGGTGGCATCGACCCGAACCGGGACATCCAGCGGTTCAACCTGTCGCTGCCGGAGACGGTCAAGCGGATGCGGGCGAAGGGCCTGGACGCCATGTTCTTCTCCGGCGGTCTGCCCACCCCCGGTGTGAAGGATCTGCTCTCGTCCGCACCGGGCACGTTCCGGCTGCTGCCGATCGACGAGCTGATCGAGCCGTTGAGCGCCCGCTTCGGCGCCGTCTACACCACGGCGACGCTGCCGAAGGAGGTGTACGGGACACCCGAGCCGACGCCGACCATCACGGTGGCGAACGTGATCCTGGTGGGGGCGGACATGCCGGACCAACTGGCGTACGACCTGACCCGGGTGCTGTTCACCTGGCAGGGCGAGTTGATCCAGGTGCACCCGGAGGCGGCGAACTTCAACCGGTCCAGCGCCGCGGCGACCCGCCCGATCCCGTTGCATCCGGGCGCGCAGCGGTTCTACCGCACCGGCTGAGCGCGGGACCGCGCCTGCTCACGGCGTCCAGTCGCGCCGCAGCAGGCCGTAGATCACCATGTCTCCGAAGCCGTCGCCGTCGTACCCGCGCTCCCGCTGGGTGCCCTCGTGGACGAAACCGCATCTCTCGGCGGTACGCCGCATGGCCGTGTTGGCGGCGAGCGTCTCGATCTCCAGCCGGCGCAGGTTGCGGTTGCGGAAGCCGTACCGGCAGAGCAGCCGGATCACCTCGGTCCCGTATCCCTGGCCGCGCGCCTCGGGGAGCAGCGTGATGCCGAGGTGGGCGAGCCTGCTGAACGTGTCGATCCCCCACAGCACACCGGTGCCGAGGAACGTCCCGTCGGCGACGGTCTCGGCCAGCAGCGACACCGCGGCGCCGGCGTCCGGCTGCTCGCCGGCGCGCTTCTCCAGCCGGGCCCGGACCTGGCCCACGTGGTGCGGCAGGAACGGCCCGTCGTCGGTGATCAGATGCAGTTCCGGATCGGCGTTCAGGCGGAACAGGTCCGGTGCGTCGTCCGGGGTGGGCGTACGCAGGCGGACCCGGTCGGTGGCGAACATGCCGCGACGCTAACGGCGGACGGGTGGGCCGACAACCGGATTTGGCCTCCCTACCGACCGGTCGGTAGAGTGGTGCGTATGACCCCGCTCGTGCTCGCCACAGCCCTGACCAAGACCTACGGGACGCGCGACGCCTTGCACGCGCTCGACCTGACAGTCGCGCCGGGCAGCCGGTTCGTCGTGCTCGGCCACAACGGCGCCGGCAAGTCCACGCTGCTGGAGATCATCGCGACGCTGCGCACCCCGACGTCCGGCTCGGTACGCGTCGGCGGCTTCGACACCGTCACGCAGGCGCGGGCTGCCCGGCGCCTGATCGGCCTCGCGCCGCAGTCGAACGCCCTGGACCCGCTGGCCACCCCCACCGAGGTGCTCGACTTCCACGGCGTGGCGCTCGGGCTCGGCCGCCGTGGGCGGGCCCGCCGTACGCGGGAACTGGTCGACCTGTTCGGCCTGGGCGAGCACCGCGCGGCCCGGGTCGCCACGCTCTCCGGCGGCACCCGCCGCAAGCTCGACCTGGCCGTGGCGCTCGTCGCCGAGCCCGCCGTGGTGATCCTGGACGAGCCGACCACCGGCCTGGACCCGCTCGCGCGCATCGACTTCTGGACCGAGCTGACCCGCCTCAACCAGGCCGGCACGTCGCTGCTCATCTCGACCCAGGACCTGCACGAGGCGGACGTGCTCGCCACCGAGATCGCGGTGCTCCGGGACGGCCGGGTGGTCGCCCAGGGCCCGCCGGCGTCGCTCAAGCAGCGCGTCGGCGCCCGTACGCTCACGCTCGACCTGTCCGGCGCCGCCGCCGCTGCCGCGTTCGCCGCCGCGTCCGAGGCCGGGTTCCGCGCCGACCCCGACCGCCCGGACCGGGTACGCTTCAGCGTTCCCGACGACCCGCGCGCCCTGGCGAAGGCCCTGGTCGAGGCCGGAGACGCCGCCGCCGACATCACCCGGCTGCACCTCGCCGAGCCCTCCCTCGACGACGTCTTCGTCGCCCTCGCCGCCCGCTGAGGCGTGATCCCACCGCACCCCGAAAGGCCCGAACCCGTGCTCCCGCTCGCCGTCACCCCGCCCCGCCACTCCCCGGCCCCTGTCGTCCTCGCGGCGATCAGACGTTCCACGCGCGCCGTGCTCCGTACGCCCGCACTGCTTGTCGCCCCGGTCGCCCAGTCCCTGTTCTTCCTGCTCGTCTACGCCGGGCAGCTCGACGCCGTCGGCAGCACCTACCTGGACGGGACGAGCTTCATCGCGTTCCTGCTGCCGCTGATCCTGCTCACCGGCGTCGCCACCGGCGCGGCCGCCGCCGGCACGCTGGTGCTGGGCGACCTCAGCAGCGGATACCTCGACCGCCTGCGGCTCGCCCACGGCACCACGACACCGTTCCTCGTCGGCCCGGTCGTCGCCGCGCTGATCGCCGTCGTCCTCCAGATGGCGGTGACAGTGGCCGGGGCCGCGGCGATCGGCTACCGGCCGGCGAGCTGGTCCGGCGTCGCCGGGATGCTGCTGCTGATGCTGGCCCTGGGCGTCGGTGTCGCGCTGCTGAGCACGGCGCTCGCGATCCGGTCGGCCTCGGCGTCGGCCACCAACCTGGTCACGCTCGCCATGTTCGGCCTGTCGTTCTTCACCGGCGTGTTCGCGCCGGTCGACGAACTCGCCGGCTGGATGCGGGTGATCGCCGTGGTCAACCCGCTCACCTATATCGTCGACACCGCCCGCCAGCTCGGCGGCGACGCGGCGCTCACCGCGGCCCCGATCGGCATGGCGGCGATCGTCACCCTCGCCGTCGCCGGGACCGCGGCCTGCGCCCTCGCCCTCCACCACGCGAGGAAGAACCGATGAGCCCAGCCGACACCCGCACCCAGATCATGGACGCCTTCGCCGAGCAGCTCGCGGCGACCGGCTACCGGGGCATCTCCCTGGTCGGCGTGGGCCGCAGCGTCGGCATCCAGAAGCCGTCCATCTACCACCACTTCCCCGGCGGCAAGGAGGATCTCTACATCGCGGTGGCGGAGCGGTACATCCGGGACGTCGGCGCCCGGATCTCGGCGGCGCTGGCCGGCCCCGGCGACGTGCCGCACCGGCTGCACGCGCTCGCCACCGTCGCCGCCGGTCAGCACGGCGACGCCGTCACGTTCGAGCAGCGCATCTACGACACGCTGCCGCTCGTCTCCGCCGCGACCAGCGAGCACGTCTCGGGCCTCTACGTCGCCCTGATGCTGGCGCCGGTGACCCGGTTCTTCGCCGACGCCCGGTCCGAGGGCGTCGTCACCGGCGAACCGGAGTTCCTGATGAACGCGTTCCTACACCTGGCCCGCGCCGCCGACCTCACCGACGAGACCGGACCCGCCCGGATCGTCGCGCTCTTCCTCGACGGCGCCCGCCCACGTGCCTAAACTAAGGACTTAGCTAACCGAGGAGGTCGCGCAATGTCGGCTGAGGCTGTGCACTACAACATGCATGACGCCAAGACCCACCTGTCGCGCATCATCGAGCGGGTGGAACGCGGCGAAGAGATCATCATCGACCGGGCGGGCACCCCCGTGGCGAAGGTCGTGCCGCTCGTGCGCCGCGCCAACCGCACGGCGGTCGGCTCCCTCGCCGGGCAGGTGGACCTCTCCGGTGACTGGGACTCGCCACAGACCAACGCCGAGATCGCCGCCGACTTCGGAATCGGCGCATGACCCTGCTGCTGGACACCCACGTCGCGCTCTGGGCCATCACCGGCGACGCCACCCTCGGTGTCGAGTTCCTCGACCGGCTACGCCACGACCCAGATGTCTTCCTCTCCCCGGTCAGCCTCTGGGAGATCACCATCAAGCAGCAGGCGGGGAAGCTCTCCGGCCCGCCCGATCTGGCCGAACGGGTACGCGACATGGGTTTCCGTGAGCTACCGGTGACCCACGACCACGCCATCACCGCGGGCCGCCTGCCGCCGCATCACCGTGATCCCTTCGACCGCATGCTGGTGGCTCAGGCGATCACGGAGAATCTGACCCTGGCCACGCGCGACGCTTCCATCCCGCTCTACGAGGTCGACGTCCTCACGGTGTAGGTGTCAGGCGTCGGCGGGGGTGGTGGCGGCCCGCGCCGCCGCGACCAGCCGGGCGGTCTCGTCGGTCACCGCCTGGTCGTCGGTCGGCGTCCCCGGGTCGTAGCGGACCGTCCAGGTCAGGCCGTCGACCCCGGGCACCCGCCGGGCCGCGATCCGCCCGGAGCCGCCGGGCACCTCGTGGTGCGAGGTGTACGCCACCGAGCCGGTGACCCGGGCCCGGACCTGGTGCGGCAGGTCGCCCGGGTCGACGAGCAGATACGTCTCGGGGAGGCCGTCCGCCACCACCAGGTAGCCGTCGTGCTCGGCGACCGGCTCGGCCGGGGTGACCGTCAGCTCGCGGCCGGACCAGACCGCCTTGAGGATGTCGTGCCAGCCGAGGCGGTCCACCCGGCCGGGCAGCCAGAGCCCACGGTTGCTGGCGACCAGCACGCCGTCGTTGCCGCCCTCGCCGGTGCCGGCGGCGGCCCAGGCGAGCACCCGCTCGTCGGCGACCAGCGGCGGGCGGTCGGCCGAGGGCAGCTTCGGCCGGCGGTTGAACAGACCCATCACAAACCTCCGGCGGCCTGCTCGCGCAGTGCCCGTGCGTGCTGTTCCAGCGAGAGCAGTTCCCCGAACAGGGCGAAGTACTCGTCCTTGTTGCTCACCGGGTTGACTCGCTGGATCTTCGACTTCAGGTCGCGGATGCGGCCGGTGACCGAACTCCACTGGAGCCGGGCCATGGTGATCGAGACGTACCGCGGGTCGGGCTCGCCGTCGATGCGCAACGGCTCCACCGCCAGCTCACCGATCAGCGCCTGCCCGGCCAGGTCGTCGCAGGCGTCGCGGACCCGCTCGATCCAGACCGCGCCGCCGGTGGCGCCGGACGCCCCGCCGGCCGCCGCCACGGCGGCGCGCACCGCGAGGTGCACCGGGTGCTGGTAGTCGGTCGCCTCGACCGCGTCGAACATCGGGCCGGCCAGGACCGGCTCCTGCAACGCCAGCTTCAGCGCCTCACGCTCCACCATGGAGCGAGGGCTGTCCACTGTGGGCGCGTTCGGGCGGGGGCGCCCGGGTGCGGCGGGCGCACCGGGCCCCGGTTGCCCGTTCGCGGCTGCGAGAACCGCGCGCTGCACCGGCTCGATCTCCATGCCGAGGTCGCCGGCGAGTTTGCGCACGTACTCCGGGCGCTTCTCCCGGTCCTTGATCTTCGCCACGAGCGGCGCGGCGCGGCGCATGGCCTCGACCCGGCCGTCGACGGTGTCCAGGTCGAACCGGTTGATCACGTGCCGGAGCGCGAAGTCGACGAGCGGCTCGCGGCGGGCCACCAGGTCGCGTACGGCCAGGTCGCCCTTTGCCAGGCGCAGATCGCACGGGTCCATGTTGTCGGGGCTGACCGCGATGAAGGTACGCCCGACGAAGCGCTGGTCGTCCTCGAAGGCGCGCAGCGCGGCCTTCTGCCCGGCGGCGTCGCCGTCGAAGGTGAAGATGATCTCCCCGGCCCGCTCGTCGCTGTCGAACAGCACCCGGCGCAGCACCGAGATGTGGTCGCCGCCGAACGCCGTGCCGCAGGTCGCCACCGCCGTCGGCACGTCGGCCAGGTGGCAGGCCATCACGTCGGTGTAGCCCTCGACCACCACCACCTTGCCCTGCTTGGCGATCTCCCGCTTGGCCTGGTCGATGCCGTAGAGCACGTGCGACTTCTTGTAGATCGGCGTCTCGGGGGTGTTGAGGTATTTCGGGCCGTCGTCGTCGTCGAAGAGCTTGCGGGCGCCGAAGCCGATCACGTCGCCGGTGATGTCCCGGATCGGCCACATCAGGCGGCGGCGGAACCTGTCGATCAGCGAACCGGAACGGGCCGGGCGGGACAGCCCGGCGGTGACCAGCTCGTCGTGGGTGAAGCCCTGCTGACGCAGGTGCTTGGTGAGCAGGTCCCACCCGTCGGGGGCGAAGCCGCAGGCGTACCGCTCGGCGGCGGCCCGGTCGAAGCCGCGCCCCGCGAGGAACTCGCGGGCCGGACGGGCGCCGGCGGTGGTGAGCTGGGCCCGGTAGAAGTCGACGGCGGCGGCGTGCGCGGCCACCAGACGCTGCCGCTGCCCCTGCTGCGGGCGGGGACGCGGCGCGGACCTGTCGTCCTCGACGTAGCGCAACTGGATGCCGGCGCGAGCGGCCAGCCGCTCGACGGACTCGACGAAGCTGAGGTGCTCGGCGTCCATCAGGAACTTGATCGCGTCGCCGCCGACCCCGCAGCCGAAGCAGTAGAACACGTTGCGGGCGGGCGAGACGTTGAACGACGGGCTCTTCTCGTCGTGGAACGGGCAGAGCCCCTTGAGGTTGCCGCCGCCCGCCGACTTGAGCGTCACCACCTCGGAGATCACTTCCGCGATGGCGGTGCGCTCGCGGACCAGCGCGATGTCCTCGTCCCGGATCCGCCCCGCCATGACCGCCACCCCCTCGGCGTACATCCTGCCCTGCCCGACCGACGTTCCGGCGGCCGGGGGGACGGGCGTGTGGCCGGCCACGCCCGTCCCGCCGGCTCAGGCCGAGCGGGCCGCCGCGGGGTCGCCGATGCGCGGGAACGGCTCGATGGAGAAGACCACCTCGACCGGCACCTCGAAGTACGCGGCGATGCGCAGCGCCAGGTGCAGGCTGGGCCGGAACTCGCCGCGTTCCAGGTAACCGACGGTCTGGTAGTGCACACCGAGCGCGTCGGCCAGTTGCCGGCGGGAGATGCCCCGTTCGGCGCGCAGCACCGCGATGCGGTTGTGCACGGTCTCGCTCATCGACGCCCTCTCATCCGACCCGCTGCATGGCCCGCTCCCGCCGGGCCGCGACCCGCGAGCCGGACTCCCGGCGGGCCATCCGGCGCAGCACCACCGGGGCCAGCACGAGCCCGAGCACCGCCCAGGCGCCGAGCACGCCGACCGTCTCCAGGTGCCGCCAGGAGCCGCCGAGTTCGACGGCAGCGAGGTCGCCGGGGAGCAGCGCCGAGCGCATGCCCAAGCCTAGCCAGTAGAGCGGGAAGACCTGGGCGACGCCCTGGAGCCAGCCGGGCAGGCCGTTGATCGGGTAGAAGATGCCGGACAGCGCGATGAGACCGAAGATCGGCATCACCACCAGGCCCATGTTGCGCGGGTTCTCCACCAGCGAGCCGATCACCGCGCCCAGCGGCAGCGTCGCCACCAGCCCGAGCGGCACCACCCAGGCCAGTGTCAGCCAGGCGCCGGGGTCGCCGAGCCGCAGCCCGTCGAGGAAGAACAGCCCGGGCGTGAGCTGGATGACCACGCCGATCAGCGCGACCGCCGAGACCAGCACGATCTTGCCGACCAGGTAGCCGAGCATGCCGTCCGGGATGGCCTTGGCGCGCAGCAGCGTGCCGTCCTCCCGATCGATGACGAGCTGGTTGGCCAGCCCGAGCAGGCCGCCGAAGAGCAGGCCCATGCCGAGCGCGCTGGGCAGCGTACGGGCGCCGAGGGAGAAGTCCGTGCCGGGGACCGTCGAGCCGCGCATCCAGAACACGGCGATCAGCAGCACCACCGTGGGGAAGAAGTAGGTCCAGAGATCCTGGCCGTTGGTGAACGTCGCGCGCAGCTCGATAGCGCCGCGCCGCAGCCCGGCCCGGAGCGCGTTGGTGGTCGGGTTCATCGGTTCGCCTCCTGCTGCCACACCCGCTCGGCCCGGCCGGTACGGATGCCGGTCTCCTCCTCGTGCACCAGCGCCAGGTACGCGTCCTCCAGGCTGGCCCGGCGCACCTCCAGCTCGCGTATCCGGTCGCCGTGCTCACGGAGCAGGTCGCGCAGGAAGGCGGTGGCGTCGGCGGTGGCGTGCACGTACCGCTCGCCGTCGCGGGTCCAGCGCACCTCGGCGTCCCCCGCGACACGCCGGGCGAGCTGGTCGGGCGACCCCTCGGCGATGATCCGGCCGCCGGCCAGGATGAGGATGCGGTCGGCCAGCTTCTCCGCCTCGGCCAGGTCGTGCGTGGTCAGCACGATGGTGGTCTCGTCCAGGTCGGCCAGGCGGTGCACCAGCTCGTGGAACTCGCGCCGGGCGGCCGGGTCGAAGCCGACGGTGGGCTCGTCCAGGAACAGCAGTTCCGGGCGGCCGACGATGCCGACAGCGACGTCGAGCCGGCGGCGCTGACCACCGGAGAGCCGGGACACCCGGCTGCCGGCGTGCGCGGCCAGGCCCACCGTCTCCAGCAGCTCGTCGACCGGCCACGGGCGCGGGATCCGGTCGGTGGCGTACGGCGCGTAGAAGTCGCCGAGGTGGGCGAGCAGTTCCCGCACCCGCCACTTGCCGTGGTCGCGCCAGGACTGGAGCACCACGCCGAGCCGTGCGCGCCACCGTTCGTCGCCCCGGGCCGGGTCGGTGCCGAGCACGCGCACCGTGCCGGCCGAGGGCAGCCGGAAGCCTTCGAGGATCTCGATGGTGGTGGTCTTGCCGGCGCCGTTGGGCCCGAGCAGCGCCACCACCTCGCCCCGCCGGGCGGTCAGGTCGACGCCGTGCAGCACGTCGACGGCGCCGTAGCGCATACGCAGATCCCGCACGTCGAGGACGAGATCCTCGTCGGGCGGTCGGGGGGACGCGACGGCCCCGGGAAGTTCGACCGCAGTCATACCTCGAAATGTAGCATCACTACTACAAACCGAGGTACCCCCGCTCACGGCCGACGGCGATGGAACCAGCGCGTGACGGGGGCCGGCTCCTCCTCGTACGACCGGGCCGCGTTCACCGCGGCGGCCAGGCCGGAGCGGCGGGGCCGGGGCCCGGCACGCAGCATCGGATCGGCGGCCATCTCGCGGAGCACCGCGACGGCCAGGCCCAGCATCACCACGACGAACGGCAGCGCGACCAGGATGGTCGCCTGTTGCAGCGCGGCCAGCCCTCCGGCCAGCAGCAACGCCGCCGCGACCGCGCCGATCAGCACGCCCCAGAGCACCACCACCCCGCGATGTGGCCGCAGCGCGCCGCGCGAGCTGAGCGAGCCGAGCACCAGCGACGCCGAGTCCGCGCTGGTGACGAAGTAGAGACCGATCAGCACCATGGCGAGCACGCTCGTCAGCGTGGCCAGCGGCAGCGCGTCGAGCAGCCCGAACAGCGCCTGCTCGGACCCGGCGTCCACGTCCGCCACCAGATCGCGGGTGCCAGTGGTCTGCGTACGCAGGGCGGTCCCGCCCATCACCGCGAACCAGACGGTGCTCGCGCCGCTGGGTATCAGCAGCACCCCGATCAGGAACTGGCGGACCGTGCGGCCGCGCGAGATGCGGGCGATGAACGTGCCCACGAACGGCGCCCAGGAGATCCACCACGCCCAGTAGAAGATCGTCCACGAGCCCAGCCAGGCCGGATCGGAGAACGCCCCGGTACGCGTCGACATGCGCACCAGGCCGCTCAGGTAGTCGCCGACCGAGGCCGGCAGCACCTCCAGCGTGTAGACGGTCGGACCGACGACGAACACGAACAGCATCAGCACGACGGCGATCAGCACGTTCGTGGTGGACAGCCACTTGACGCCCCGGTGCAGGCCGGAGAAGGCGGACACGACGAAGGCGAGCGTGAGGGCGCCGATGATCGTCAGCTCGACGGCCCGGCCGTCCGGCACGCCGGCCACCAGGTCCAGGCCGGCCGCCACCTGGAGCGCGCCCAGCCCCAGACTGGTCGCGGAGCCGAACACGGTGGCGAAGACGGCGAGCAGGTCGATCGCGCGACCGAGCGGGCCGTCGGCCCGGGCGCCGAGCAGCGGCGCGAACGCGGCCGAGATGCGGTTGCCCCGCCCCTTGCGGAAGGCCGAGTACGCCAGGGCCAGCGCCGCGATCGCATAGATGCCCCACGGGTGCAGCGTCCAGTGGAAGAGCGTGTACTGCATGGCCGTCGCGGCGGCGGCGCCGGTCTGCGGCGCGACGCCGGAGGCGGGAGGCGGCGTCGCGTAGTGCTGGATCGGCTCGGCGACGGCGAAGAACACCAGGCCGATGCCCATGCCGGCGCTGAACATCATGGCGACCCAGGCCAGCGCGTTGAACTCCGGCTCGTCGTCGTCGGCGCCGAGCCGGATCCGGCCGAACCGGGAGGCGGCCACGACCACCGCCAGCACCAGGAAGGCGTCCGCCGCGACCACGAAGAACCAGCCGAACGTGCCGATCGTCCAACTCAGCCCGGCCGCGCCGAACGACGCCAGGGAACCACGCGCGAACACGCCCCAGGCCACCACGGCCAGCACGCCGGCCACGCCGAGCCCGAGCACCACCCGGTCGGCCGGCTGCGTCCCGGTCCGCTCCCCCACATCTTCCGCCATGGCCCCATCCTGGGCGGAGCGGACGCCGGGGTGGGACGAAACGCCCCACCCCGTACCGGGTCAGGCGGCGGTGGCGGTGGCCTCCTCGGCCTCGACCTCGGCGTTCCAGGCCGGCTTGGTGGACCGCCAGCCCTCGTCGTCCATGCCGCGCCGCCAGTAGCCGGAGATGGACAGGTCACCCCGCGGCACGCCACGCTCGACGCGCAGCAGCCGCCGCAGCTCCTTCACCGCGCCGGCCTCACCGTGCACGAACGCGTGCACCCGGCCGGGCGGGAACTCCAGCGCCCGGACCGCCTCGACCAGCGGCACGCCGTACGGGCGCCCGTCACGGTGCAGCCAGCGCACCTCGACCGCGCCCGCGCCGGCCAGGGGCAGCTCGTCGGCCGGGCCGCCGACCTCGACGTACACCTTCGCGGCCGCGCCCGCGGGCAGCCGCTCCAGGGCGGCGGCGATGGCCGGCAGCGCGCTCTCGTCGCCCGCCAGCAGGTGCCAGTCGGCGGCCGGGTCCGGCGCGTACGCGCCGCCCGGCCCGGCGAACAGCACCCGGTCGCCCGGGCGCAGCGCCGCCGCCCACGGCCCGGCCAGGCCCTCGTCGCCGTGGTGCACCACGTCCACCGTCATCTCACCCGCCGCGGCGTCCCAGGCCCGCACGGTGTACGCGCGCAGGCGCGGCCACTGCTCCGCCGGGAACTCCCGCTTGATCGTCGCCAGGTCGACCGGGTACGGGTAGGTCACCCCGGCCGGCGGGAAGACGAACTTCACGTAGTGGTCGGTGTACGCCCCCACCGGCAGCCCGGCCAGCTCCGGACCGCCCAGCACGAGGCGGATCAGGTGCGGGGTGGGCCGCGTGGTCCGGACGACCGTGGCGGCGGTGAGCTTCTTCGGACGATCCGTCATGCCACTTAGGCTAGCCTAAGCTCCGCAGGGCGATCCGGTCAGCTCGGCGACACCAGACGGGCGTGCCAGGCCAGCGCGGCCGGATCGGTGAGCGAGGCGACCTGGTCGATCACCACGCGCAGCCGCGCGGCGTCGTCCGCCGCCTCCCGCCACAGCGGCGCGAACACCGGGTCGAGCGCGTCCGGCGCCCGGTCCCGCAGCGCCGCGACCAGCCCGGCCAGCACGTCGCGCTGCCGCCCGTAGCGGTCCTCGGCACCGGGGCGGCGCATCACGTACCGCAGGGCGATGCCCTTGAGCAGCGCACACTGCGCCCGGATCCGGCGCGGCACCACCAGGTCGGCCTCGTACCGGCGGTGCGGGCCGGGACCGTGGCGCTGCTCGGTGGCGGCCACCACACCGGCGACGAACCGGCCGGTGAGCACGCTCGTGGTGGCCTTCAACGCGGCGAGCGCGCGGTGGCTGCCGTCGTACGCGGCCAGCGGCGCGAGCACCGGATCGGCCAGCAGGTCGGCGAGCACCTCGCCCAGGTCCTCCGGCGCCTCACCCGAGTAGGTGGCGGCCACGTCGGCGCAGAGCGCCCGCCGCTCGTCCGCGTCGGCCAGCAGCGGGCGCAGGTCGACGTACCCGCCGTGGATGCCGTCCTCGACGTCGTGCACCGAGTACGCCACGTCGTCGGCCCAGTCCATCACCTGGGCCTCCAGGCAGCGCCGCGCGCCGGGCGGTGCGCCCTCACGCAGCCAGTCGAAGACCTGGTGGTCGTCGGCGTACACGCCGAACTTGCGCTCACCGGGCCGGCGCGGCCACGGGTACTTGCTCACCGCGTCCAGCGCGGCCCGGGTCAGGTTCAGCCCCGCCGAACGCCCGTCCGGGGTGAACACCTTGGCCTCCAGCCGGGTGAGCACCCGCAGCGTCTGCGCGTTGCCCTCGAAACCGCCGCAGGCGGCGGCCAGCTCGTCCAGCGCGTACTCGCCGTTGTGCCCGAACGGCGGGTGACCCAGGTCGTGGGCCAGCCCGGCGGTGTCCACCACGTCCGGGTCGCAGCCCAGCCGGGCGCCCATCTCGCGGGCGATCTGCGCGACCTCCAGCGAGTGGGTCAGCCGGGTACGCAGGAAGTCGTTCGTGCCGGCGGTGTGCACCTGTGTCTTCGCGGCGAGCCGGCGGAACGCCGCCGAGTGCAGCACGCGGGCGCGGTCCCGCTCGAACGGCGACCGGCCGTACCCGGTGTCCTTCGGCGCCTCGTCGACCAGCCGCGCCGCGTCGCCGCTCACTTCCCCCGGACTGGCAGGTGGTCGCGACTGCGGGGCTCGCAAAACCGGCTCACTCCTCGCGCTCCCGGAGAACGCAGAACTCGTTGCCCTCCGGGTCGGCGAGCACCGTCCACTCCACGTCTCCCTGGCCGATGTCGACGTGCCGGGCGCCCATGTCGACGAGACGCTCCACCTCGGCCTCCATGTCGGCCGGGCGCAGGTCGATGTGCAGCCGGTTCTTCCCCTCCTTCGGCCCGGCGACCGGGACGAAGACGAGACCGGGCGTCGTGTCGGGGGTCCGGCGGATCTCCACCTCGTCCGGCTTGTCGGTGATCACCTGATAGCCGAGGGCCTCCGCCCACCAACTGGCGAGCCGGGACGGGTCCCGGGCGTCGATGGTCAGGTTCTCCCAGACGGCGGTCATGCGGCCACCCCTCCTGATCGACACGTGGCGGAAGCTCAGGTTACGCCGAGGAGGCCGGAAAGGCGCGCTGGGCGTACGCGGGGCCGCCGGCGAGCACCGGCGGCCCCGCGCCGCGTCAGCGGGAGTCCGAACCGGTGGTGGTGATCGACGCGCGCCCTGCCTCCAGCCGGGCCACCGGCACCCGGAACGGCGAGCAGGAGACGTAGTCGAGCCCGACTTCGTGGAAGAAGTGCACCGAGTCCGGGTCGCCCCCGTGCTCGCCGCAGACCCCGAGCTTCAGCCCCGGGCGGGCCGCCCGGCCCTCCTCGGCGGCGATGCGCACCAGCCGGCCGACACCGTCGGTGTCGATCGACTCGAACGGCGAGATGCCGAAGATGCCCAGCTCCAGGTACCGCCAGAAGAACGCGCCCTCCACGTCGTCGCGGGAGAAGCCCCAGCCCATCTGGGTCAGGTCGTTGGTGCCGAAGGAGAAGAACTCGGCCGCCTCGGCGATCTGCCCGGCGGTCAGCGCCGCCCGGGGCACCTCGATCATCGTGCCGATCAGCACCTCGACGCCGCTGTCCCCGACCACGTCGGCGATGATCCGCTCGGCCTCGGCGCGTACCGTCTCCAGCTCCTGCACGGCCCCGACGAGCGGCACCATGATCTCCGGGCAGGCCTTGCCGCCGTCGCGGACGACAGCCACGGCGGCCTCGGCGATAGCGCGGACCTGCATGGCGAACAGGCCCGGGATGACCAGGCCGAGCCGGACGCCGCGCAGGCCCAGCATCGGGTTCTCCTCGTGCATCCGCCGCACGGCGGCGAGCAGCGCCTCCTCCTTCGCGACGTCCTCGCCGCGCTCCTGCGCGACCGCGACGTTCACCGCGAGCTGCTCCAGCGGAGGCAGGAACTCGTGCAGCGGCGGGTCGATCAGCCGCACGGTCACCGGCAGGCCGTCCATCTCCCGGAAGATCTCGATGAAGTCGGCCCGCTGCAACGGCAGCAGCGCCGCGAGCGCGTCCTCCCGCTCCCGCTCGCCGGAGGCCAGGATGAGCCGCTCGACCAGCTCGCGGCGGTCGCCGAGGAACATGTGCTCGGTGCGGCACAGGCCGATGCCCTCGGCGCCGAAGCGCCGGGCCCGGGCCGCGTCCGCGCCGGTGTCGGCGTTCGTGCGGACCCGCAGCCGCCGCGCGGCGTCGGCGTGCGTCATGATCCGGTGTACGGAGCGGACCAGCGCGTCGTCGGTGTTCTCCGGGTCGAGTTCGCCCTCGAAGTACTGCACCACCTCGGACGGCATGACCGGCACCTCGCCGAGGTAGACCTTGCCGGTGGTGCCGTCGATCGAGACCACGTCGCCCTCGTTCACCACGTGGCCGCCCACAGTGAACTTCTTCGCCGGCACGTTCACGTCCAGCTCGTCGGCGCCGGAGACGCAGGTCTTGCCCATGCCGCGGGCCACCACGGCGGCGTGGCTGGTCTTGCCGCCCCGGGAGGTCAGGATGCCCTTGGCGGCGATCATGCCGTTGAGGTCGTCCGGGTTGGTCTCCCGGCGGACCAGGATCACCGACTCCCCCTCGGCGGCCAGCTCGACCGCCCGGGCCGAGGTGAAGACGACCTTGCCGGACGCCGCACCCGGGGAGGCGCCGATGCCCTTGGCGACCGCCTCGAACTCGTGGTCGAGCTGGAAGCGCGGGAACATCAGCTGGGCGAGCTGCGCGCCGTTGACCCGGTGCAGCGCCTCGTCCAGGTCGATCAGGCCCTCGTCGACGAGCTGCCCGGCGATGACGAACGCGGCGGCGGCGGTGCGCTTGCCGACGCGGGTCTGCAGCATCCAGAGCTTGCCGCGCTCGATGGTGAACTCGATGTCGCAGAGGTCCTTGTAGTGCTCCTCCAGCCGGGCCATGATGCCGAGCAGCTGGTCGTAGGAGGTCTTGTCGAGCTGCTCCAGCTCCTGCAACGGCACGGTGTTGCGGATGCCGGCGACCACGTCCTCGCCCTGGGCGTTGGCGAGGTAGTCGCCGTAGATGCCCTGCGCGCCGCTGCCCGGGTCGCGGGTGAACGCCACACCGGTACCGGAGTCCGGACCGAGGTTGCCGAAGACCATCGCCACCACGTTGACGGCGGTGCCCAGGTCGGCCGGGATGCGCTCCTGGCGGCGGTAGAGGATCGCCCGCTCCGCGTTCCACGAGTCGAAGACCGCGCGGATGGCGAGGTCGAGCTGCTCGCGCGGCTCCTGCGGGAACTCGCGGCCGGTGTGCTTGGCGAAGATCTTCTTGTACGCGTCGACCAGCCCGCGCAGGTCGTCGGCGTCCAGGTCGAGGTCGTTGTGCGTACCCTTGGCGCGCTTGATCTCGTCGAGCGCGTGCTCGAACTCCTCGCCCGGCACCTCGCAGACGGTCTTGCCGAACATCTGGATCAGCCGGCGGTAGGAGTCCCAGGCGAACCTGTCTGCGCCGCCGGAGGCGGCCCGGTCAGCGCTGCCGCCCGCCTGTCGTGCGAGTCCTTCGACGCTGCGGTCGTTGAGGCCGACGTTGAGGACGGTCTCCATCATGCCCGGCATGGAGAACTTGGCGCCGGAGCGTACCGAGACCAGCAGCGGGTCGTCCGGGTCGCCGAGGCGCCGGCCCATCTCGCGCTCCAGGGACTCCAGGTGCGCCTCGATCTGCGCGGCCAGGCCGTCCGGCTCGCGCCCGGTCGTCAGGTACGCCTTGCAGGCCTCCGTGCTGATCGTGAAGCCGGGCGGAACCGGCAGGCCGAGATTCGTCATCTCGGCCAGGTTGGCCCCCTTGCCGCCGAGCAGATCCTTGAGATCCTTGTTGCCCTCGGCGAAGTCGTAGACGTACTTCTGCTCGACCGGATCGTGCGCTGCCACCAGAGCCTCCCACGCGCGCCATTGACACTTAACGAAGGTTCAGTTCGGACATACCCCGGTAGTGACCACCGGCAATCCCGGCTTGTCAGCGTCGGTGGGCCGAAGGCTAGGCGAACTTCGAGAAACCTGGGAGCGTTCGGTGACTTTCGGCACAACAGTCACCACAATCCGCGTTCGTACGGGTTTTTGGGAACGCTTCCACGAGCACGATCACGCAATTCCGATTCCCCTCGTACTCTTGACGTCACTGCATCTCGCGGAACCTGACCTTTGCCATATCCCGCGCGAATACACCCTCGGAGCCGTCGCCGTGCCGACAAACCCCGCCGCCCCGCAGATCGGGCCGGAGCCGTCCGACACCCCTCCCACCAGCCCTTCCGCCGACCTGCCGCCGCCGGATGCGGCCTCGCCCGGCGCGGTGGCGTCCGCCCACGGCCTGCCCGGCGTGGCGGCCTCCTCGGCCGACGGCCTGCCCGGCGTGGCGGCGCGCGCCGACGGCCTGCCCGGCGTGGCGGCGCCCGCGGACGGCCTGCCGGGTGTGGCGGCGTCCTCCGCCGAGCTGGCCCGGGTCGCCGCGGGCCGGGCCGCCGGGGTGCTCGCCGGACCGGCGGCAATCAGGCTCGACGACGTGGTGCCGGCGCCCGAGCAGGTGCGCCCCGATCCGACGGGTGACTTCACGCTGAGCGCGGACGCGGTGCTGCGGGTCAGCCCCGCCGGGCGGGACGTGGCCGAACAGCTCGCCGGCTGGCTGCGCCCGGCCACCGGCTTCCCGCTCCCGGTCACCGACACCACCGACGACGGCCCGCTGACGCTCACGCTGTCCGCGGCGGCGTCCACCGGGGCCGGCGCGTCGGACGGCTCCAGCGGCTCCAGCGGCTCCAGCCGGTCCGGCAGCTTCGGCGGGCCGGGCGGGCCCGGCGGCTCGGGCGGGCCCGGCGGCTCGGGCGGGCCCGGCGGCTCGGGCGGGCCCGGCGGCTCGGGCGGGCCCGGCGGATCGGGCGGGCCCGGCGGATCGGACGAGTCCGGCGGGTCGGGCGGCGTGCGGCTCGGGGACGAGGGCTACCGCCTCGACGTGACCGCCGACGGCGTGCGGATCACCGCCGCCGGCCCGGCCGGGCTGTTCCACGGCGCGCAGACGCTGCGTCAGCTGCTACCCGCGCCGATCGAGAACCCGGCCGCTGTCGCCGCGCGCTGGGCGATCCCCGGCGGCACGATCGTCGACCGGCCCCGCTTCCCCTACCGGGGCGCCATGCTCGACGTCGCCCGCCACTTCTTCCCGGTCGAGGACGTACTGCGGGTGATCGACCACCTGGCCCGCTACAAGCTCAACCACCTGCACCTGCACCTCACCGACGACCAGGGCTGGCGGATCGCCGTCGACTCCTGGCCCCGGCTCGCCGAGGTCGGCGGCACGACAGCGGTCGGCGGCGGCCCGGGCGGCTGGTACACCCGCGACGACTACCGCCGCATCGTCGCGTACGCCGCCCGCCGCCACGTCACAGTGGTGCCTGAGATCGACCTGCCGGGCCACACCAACGCGGCGCTCGTCGCGTACCCCGAACTGGCGCCCGGCAAGGTCGCGCCGCCGCCGTACACCGGCACCGAGGTCGGGTTCAGCTTCGTCGACCCCGCCGACGAGCGGACGTACGCCTTCGTCGCGGACGTGGTCGGCGAGGTGGCCGCGCTGACGCCCGGGCCGTGGCTGCACCTGGGCGGCGACGAGGCGTTCAAGGTGCCGGCCGACAGCTACCGCGCGTTCGTGGCGCGGGCGCAGCGGCTGGTCGCCGCCACCGGCAAGACCGTCGTCGGCTGGCACCAGCTCGCCCCGGCCGAACACGTCGACGGGCGCGTCCTGCAGTGGTGGGGTACGAACGGGGACGACCCGGAGACCGCCGACGCGGTACGCCGGGGCGCCCGGCTGATCCTCTCCCCCGGCAACCACGCGTACCTGGACATGAAGTACGCCCCGGACACCCCGATCGGACACGACTGGGCGGGCCTGATCGACGTGCGCCGGGCGTACGAGTGGGATCCGGCCACTCACGTGCGGGGCGTACCGGCCGAGGCGGTGCTGGGGGTGGAGGCCCCGCTGTGGACCGAGTCGGTCACCACGCTGGCCGAGGTCGAGTTCATGCTCTTCCCGCGCCTGCCCGCCGTCGCCGAGCTGGGCTGGTCACCCCGCGAGACCCACGACTGGTCCCGGTTCCGCAGCCGGCTCGCCGGCCACGGCCCGCGCTGGTCCACCGCCGGCATCACCTTCCACCAGTCCCCCGACATTCCCTGGCCCTCCTCCACACCCCAGATCCCCACCCAGCCCACTCCCCACCCCTCCCCCACCACCCCCTGACCGCGCGGAGGCACCCACCCGCGTCACCCCGCGGACGCCGAACACGGTCGATCATGAAGTTGACGGCGACAAACCGGACACAAGGCGCCGTCAACTTCATGATCGACGCCTTCGTCCCGAGATCTTGGTACGGAACGACCCCCAGAGGGGCGCCGATCTACCAAGATCTCGAAGCTCACCCGCCCAGAACCGACATTGGGCACCAAGGCGACTCACTCCCCCTCCCACCGGACCGGTGATCAAGGAGTTCGGGTCCGGCGCACGGCCTCAGACGGACACAAACTCCTTGATCAACGGGGTGGGGGGGGTCGGTGTCCGGATTCGGGGTGGTCGGGGTCACCGGTGGGGTGGAATCGGGGGTGGGTGCGGGGCGTTGTACATGGCAGACCGCGCCGCACCCGCCGACCGCCCGCCCTATCGGGCCGGGAATCAGGCCGGGACGCCGGTCGTTACATCACCGGGCCGCCGAGCAGGCCGACAGCGCCTGTCGAGCCGGCCCCACCGCCGGGCAGCGCCCCCGGGAATGACCCCGGACCCCCAGTCGTTACATCCCCGAGCCGCCGGAGCGGGCCATCCCCCTGGCCGCCCGGGCGAGCCACCGGCCCGACGCACATACCGGGCCACCTGATCTTTATTCGCGGCATCCCCCATCGCCGCGTACCCCCGACAGAGAGGCAACTGATCATGGCTACCACTCTGCTGCGCAAGACCGTACTGACCGCTGCTGGTGTCGTCGCCACCGCTGGTGGCATCGCCGGCCCCGCCATCGCCGCCCAGGCCACCCCGGCCGAGCGCGCCGCCGCCCAGGTCACCACCGACCGCAAGCACGGCGAGCGGGAGCTGGACGTGCGCTACGAGGCGCAGCCCAACTTCTACTTCTGTGGCCCGGCCGCGGCCCGGAACGCGCTGAGCGTGCAGGGCAAGAACATCGACGTGCACGCGATGGCCGAGGAGATGGGCACCACCGAGGACGGCACCAACTCCATCAACGACATCACGCCGGTGCTGAACAAGGAGACCGGTAAGGACGTCTACAAGTCGACCGAGATCCCGGTGGACAAGGCCGGTGACAAGGTGGAGAAGCTGCGCGCCGACGTGGTGCGTACGGTGGACGACGGCCGGGCCGTGGTGGCGAACATCGCCGGCACCGCGACCGACACCGACGGCAACACCCACTCGTTCGAGGGTGGCCACTACATCAGCGTGGTCGGCTACCGCGACGGCGGGAAGGTCGTGACGATCGCCGACTCGGCCAACCCGAACCAGGCCTCGTACCGCATGGACGTGGACGCCCTGGCGCACTGGATCGCCAGCCGCGGCTACAGCTCCTGACCGAGTGACAATGCCGAAGGGCCCGACCCCGGAACGGGGGTCGGGCCCTTCGGCGTATCCGGGGTCAGCCGCCGGAGTCGTCCAGCTCGGCACCGTCGGGCGGGGTGTCGTCGTCGCGGCTGGCCAGCCAGCCGTCCGGCAGGAAGACCTTGCCCGGGGAGTTGGTGCGGCCGCGCGGCTGGCCGAGGTTCTCCACCGGGAACGGTACGGCCGGGTCGAGCTTGCCGAGCAGGTCGTCGAGCTGCGCCAGGCTCTCGATCATGGCGAGCGAACGGCGCAGTTCGCTGCCGATCGGGAAGCCCTTCAGGTACCAGGCGACGTGCTTGCGGAAGTCGGTGCAGCCGTCCCGCTCGCCCCGGGCCGGGTTGCGCGCGCCCGCCACGAACTGCTCCACCAGCAGCTCGGCGTGCCGCCGCATGGTCACCGCCACCTCGCCGAGGCTCGGCAGCCGCCGCTCGGCGCTCCCGTTGAACGCGGCCTCCAGGTCGGCGAACAGCCACGGCCGGCCCAGGCAGCCGCGCCCGATCACCACGCCGTCGACGCCGGTGTGCGCGACCATCCGCAGCGCGTCGTCGGCCTCCCAGATGTCGCCGTTGCCGAGCACCGGCACGTCGAGCGCCGACTTGAGGGTGGCGATCGCGTCCCAGTCGGCGGTGCCGGAGTAGCGCTGCGCGGCCGTACGCCCGTGCAGGGCGACCGCCGCGACGCCCGCGTCCTGGGCCGCCAGCCCCGCCTCGACGTACGTCAGGTGGTCGTCGTCGATGCCCTTGCGCATCTTGACGGTGACCGGCACCCCGGCGGGTGACGCGGCGTCCACCGCGGCCTTGACCAGCCGGGCGAACAGCCGGCGGCGCCACGGCAGGGCCGAGCCGCCGCCCTTGCGGGTCACCTTGGGCACCGGGCAGCCGAAGTTGAGGTCGATGTGGTCGGCCAGGTCGCGCTCGACCACGATCCGTACGGCGGCGGCGGTGATCTCCGGGTCGGTGCCGTAGAGCTGGAGGCTGCGGGGGTGCTCCTCGGCACCGAAGGCGATCATGCGCAGCGTCTTCGGGTTCCGCTCGACGAGGGCACGGGTGGTGATCATCTCGCACACGTAGATGCCGCCGCCCTGCTCACGGCAGAGCCGGCGGAAGCCGACGTTGGTGATCCCGGCCATCGGCGCGAGCACCACCGGCGGCCACACCCGGTGCGGGCCGATGGTCAACGCGGGCAGGGTCGGCGCAGTCACCGCACAAGTGTAAGGAAGGGCCCCTTCTTAACGTCTCCGGTAGAGCAGGGGCCCCTTGTTAACAGGGGCGCATATCACAGCCGGCCAGCCCGGCGGGCGTTCTCCACAACCGGGACGGCTGTCCACAGGCCGGACGGACGGGCGGGAGGAGCAGCGGTCGAGCCCGCACGCTGCCGGGCATGCGCGAACAGCCACCCGAACTCAGCGACCTGGCCGAGCGCCAGCAGCAGATCGTCACGCGGACGCAGCTGCTGGGCGTCGGATACGACGACATGTACCTGTACCGGCAGACCCGGCGCGGCCTGTGGCAGCGCGTGCTGCCGGCCACGTACGCGCTCGTCACCGGCACCCTCACCGACGAGCAACGACGCATCTCGGCGGCGCTCTACGCGGGTGCCGACGCGCAGCTCACCGGCCTGGCCGCCCTGGTCTGGTACGGCTTCCGGCACAGCCCGCGCACTGCTGACGTACACCTGATCCTGCCGCACCACGTGCGGCGCCGCTCGGCCGGTCACGCGGTGATCGCGCGGGCCCTGGAGCTTGATCCGCGGGCCCGGCGGACCGCGCTGTACCCGGTGTGCTCGCCGGCCCGGGCGGTGGTGGACGCCGCCCGCGACCTGCGCGAGCTGCGGCCGGTACGGGCGACGGTGGCCGAGGCCGTGCAGCGCGGCTTCACCGACCTGGCCAGCCTGGACGCGGAGATCCGCCGGGCCCGGCGCAGCCGCACCGCGCTGATCCGGAAGGCGTTCGCGGAGATCACCGACGGGGTCCGCTCGGCGCCTGAGACGGAGCTGCGGGAGTGCCTGGGTAGCAGCCGCGTGCTCGGCGACATCCTGTGGAACCCGCGGCTGTCGGCGGCCGACGGCGCGCGGCTGCCGACGCCGGACGGCTACCTCGCCGACTGCGCGGTGGCGCTGGAGGTCGACTCGCGGGAGTACCACCTCAGCCCGGCCGACTGGGCGCGGACGCTGGACCGGCACAACGAGCTGAGCCGGCACGGGGTGCTCATCCTGCACTTCACGCCGGCGCAGATCCGCCGGGAGCCGGGCCGCGTGCGGCGCACGGTGGAGGACGCGTACGCGGCGCGGCGCGGGATGGGTGCCGCGACCGGCGTACGGGCGGAGCCGATCTCCCCCGGATGAGGGGTGTTA
>NZ_JBMVFV010000059.1:0-38684 GCF_049538395.1 Micromonospora sp. AB353
GGCCTGGCGCCACTGACGGCGGACGTTGTTGGGTGAGCGCCTCCGCCTCGTCCAGCACCTCGGCCACCGGCGCGCCGGCCAGCGCCGCCGCGACCAGACCGGACGCGGTGAGCGCGGCCCACGGCCCGGCCACGCCGGACTCGGCCGGGATGACCATCGCGCCCAGCTCGTCGGCGCGCGCCGCGAGGTCGGAGCCGGGTTCGGTGACCACCACGACGTGCCGGGCGGCGTCGGGGCCCTCGTCCGCCCACGCCTGCCGGTAGACCCGCAGGTGGGCGTCGGTGGTCCGGTCGAGGCCGCGCCGGGCGGCGAGCACCAGGAGGGTACGCGCCGGGCGGTCGGCGAGCGCGGCCCGGACCGGTCCCGGGTCGGCGGTGTCGAGCACTGTCAGCGGCCGGCCCAGGCACTCGGCCAGCACCTCCGCGGCGAGCGTGTCGTCGGGGGCGCCGGCCAGCACCACGTGGTCCAGGTCGCCCAGCTCGGCGGCCAGCTCGGCGAGCTGGGGGAGCAGATCCCGGCTGCGCCGGTGGGCGTGCAGCCAGCCCAGCCCGTCGAGGGCCGCCGACTCGGCGGCGGGCCCCCAGAGGGCCGGGTCGGCGGCGGCGAGCCGGGCCGGGACGTCGTGGGAGACGAGCGAGGCGCGGGTGGACGCACCGAGGGCGTCGGCTCCGCGCACGGCCAGACCGGCGGCCATGTCCGCCCGCCCGGCCAGCAGGTCACTCACGGCGCCACCTCGGCTTCCACACAGCGCCCCCTCACCGCTTCCACGGTACGGCGCGACGCGTCCCGGGGCGCGGCCCCGGGACGCGTCGGACGCCGTCGGTCACGCGTTGCCGCCGGCCTGCTGCGCCGCCTGCGCGTTCTTCCCGGCGGCCCGGTGCGGGCTGCCCGAGCCCTTGGCCGCCTCGGCGAGGGACTTCTTGACCCCCTCCAGCAGCTCCACCCAGCTCGCCTCGAACTTCTCCACGCCCTCGCGCTCCAGCGTGGCGATCACGTCGGACAGGTCCACGCCCACCGCCAGCAGGTCGTCGAAGACCTGGCGGGCGTCGTCGTACGCGACGGTGACCGTGTCCGCCTTCGTCTCGCCGTGCTCGGCGTAGGCGTGGATGACCGGCTCCGGCATGGTGTTGACGGTGCCGGGCGCGATCAGCTCCTCGACGTAGATGACGTCCCGGTAGTCCGGGTTCTTCGTCGAGGTGGAGGCCCACAGCGGGCGCTGCGGGTGGGCGCCCGCGTCGGCGAGCTTCTGCCAGCGCGCCGAGGAGAACACCTCGCCGTAGCGCTCGTACGCCAGCCGGGCGTTGGCGACCGCGGCCTTGCCGCGCAGCGCCTTGGCCTGGTCCGACCCGATCTTCTCCAGCCGCTTGTCCACCTCGGTGTCGACCCGGGAGACGAAGAACGAGGCGACCGAGCCGATCTTCGACAGGTCGTGCCCGTTGGCCTTCGCCTGCTCCAGGCCGGCCAGGAAGGCGTCCATCACCTGCGAGTACCGGTCCAGGCCGAAGATCAGCGTGACGTTGACGCTGATCCCCTCGGCCAGGGTCGCGGTGATCGCGGGCAGACCCTCCTCGGTGGCCGGGATCTTGATGAACAGGTTCGGCCGGTCGACCAGCCACCACAACGCCTTGGCCTCGGCGACGGTCTTCGCCGCGTCGTGCGCCGAGCGCGGGTCCACCTCGATCGACACCCGGCCGTCCACGCCGCCGCTGACGTCGTACGACGGGCGCATCACGTCGCAGGCCCACCGCACGTCGTACGTGGTGAGCATGCGGACCGCCTCCTCGACGTCCACGCCGCGTACGGCGAGGTCACGAAGCTGCCAGTCGTACTCGTCGGCGTCGCTCAGCGCCTTGGCGAAGATCGTCGGGTTGGTGGTCACCCCGGCTACGTGGCTCTCCCGGCGCAGCTTGTCCAGCCCGCCGGAGGTCAGCCGTACCCGGGAGAGATCGTCGAGCCAGATCGCCACACCGGCGCCCTGGAGCTCCTTCAGCCTGTCCGTCATGCCGTCCACGCTCCCCTCAGTTGCCGGTCGTGAAACCGGTGATGTCGCCCACCCGGGTCAGCGCCGCGTGCGCGGCGGCCACGATCCGGTCGGGGGTGAACCCGAACTGCTCGAAGAGCACGGTGTGCGGCGCGCTGGCGCCGTAGTGCTCGATGCTCACGCACTCACCGCTGTCGCCGACGATCCCGCGCCACGACATCGCGATGCCCGCCTCCACGCTCACCCGTGCCTTTACCCCGCGCGGCAGCACCGACTCCCGGTACGCCTCGTCCTGGGCGAAGAACCACTCCTGGCAGGGCATGGAGACGACCCGGGTGGGGGTGCCGTCGGCCTCCAGCCGCTCCCGCGCGGTGAGGCAGAGCTGCACCTCCGAGCCGGTGCCGACGAGGATCACCTGCGGCTTGCCGTTCGACGCCTCGGCCAGCACGTACCCGCCCTTGGCGACGCCCTCGGCGCCGGCCAGGTCGGTGCGGTCGAACGTCGGCAGCGCCTGGCGGCTGAGCGCCAGCGCGGTCGGCCGGTCGGTGTGCTCCAGCGCCTGCCGCCACGCCCAGACCGTCTCGTTGGCGTCGGCCGGGCGGACCACGTCCAGGCCGGGGATGGCCCGCAGCGCGGTCAGGTGCTCGATCGGCTGGTGCGTCGGGCCGTCCTCGCCGAGGCCGATCGAGTCGTGCGTCCAGACGTACGTCACCGGCAGCTTCATCAGCGCGGCCAGCCGCACCGCCGGGCGCATGTAGTCGCTGAACACCAGGAACGTGCCGCCGTACGGGCGGGTGCCGCCGTGCAGGGCGATGCCGTTGAGGATCGCGCCCATGGCGTGCTCGCGGATGCCGAAGTGCAGCGTGCGGCCGTACTCGTCGCCCGGGAAGTCCTTGGTGGCGTGCGCGGCCGGGACGAACGACGGCTCGCCCTTCATCGTGGTGTTGTTGCTCTCGGCCAGGTCGGCCGAGCCGCCCCACAGCTCCGGCAGCACCGGCGCCAGCGCCTCGAGGATCTTGCCGGAGGCGGCCCGGGTGGCGACGCCCTTGGCGTCCGCCGGGAAGGTCGGCAGCGCGTCGGTCCAGCCGGTCGGCAGCGTACGGGTGGCCATCCGGTCCCACAGCGCCTTGCGCTCCGGGTTGGCCTGCGCCCAGGCGTCGAACCCGGTGGTCCACTCGGCCTGCTCCTGCGCGCCGCGCTCGAGCACCTGACGGGCGTGCTTGAGCACCTCCTCGTCGACCTCGAAGGTGCGCTGCGGGTCGAAGCCGAGGATCTCCTTGGTGGCCTTGACCTCGTCCGCGCCGAGCGCCGAGCCGTGGATCTTGCCGGTGTTCTTCTTGTTCGGCGCGGGCCAGCCGATGATGGTGCGCAGCGCGATGAACGACGGCCGGCCGGTCTCCGCCTTGGCGGCCAGCAGCGCCTGGTACAGCGCCTCCACGTCCTCGTGGTAGTCGCCCTGGTCGGCGTCGCCGCGGCGCCAGTCGACGGTCTGCACGTGCCAGCCGTACGCCTCGTAGCGGGCCGCCACGTCCTCGCTCTTGGCGATGCGGGTGTCGTCCTCGATCGAGATCTCGTTGTCGTCGTAGATCACGCAGAGGTTGCCGAGCTGCTGGTGACCGGCGAGCGCGCTGGCCTCGTGGGTGATGCCCTCCTCGATGTCACCGTCGGAGGCGATGCACCAGATGTCGTGCCGGAACGGCGAGTCGGCGCGGTCCGGCTCGGGGTCGAACAGGCCGCGCTCGCGGCGGGCGGCCATCGCCATGCCGACGGCGTTGCCGAGGCCCTGGCCGAGCGGACCGGTGGTGGTCTCCACTCCCGGGGTGTGGCCGTGCTCCGGGTGGCCCGGGGTGAGCGAGCCCCACTGGCGCAGCGCCTTGAGGTCGTCCAGCGCCAGCGGGTAGCCGGAGAGGAAGAGCTGGATGTAGAGCGTCAGGCTGGAGTGCCCCGCCGACAGCACGAACCGGTCGCGTCCGGCCCAGTTCGGGTCGGCGGGGTTGTGCCGCATGACCCGGTTGAAGAGCAGGTACGCCACCGGGGCGAGACTCATCGCCGTCCCCGGGTGGCCGTTGCCGGATTTCTCCACGGCGTCCATGGCCAGCACGCGGACCGTGTCGACGGCCCTGCGGTCGAGGTCGGACCAGTTGAGAGCGGGAAGCTCGGGTCGGTTGGCAGCCACGATGGTTGTGCTCCTCGGCAGATGGGCGGAACCCTCACTGATGACCCTATCGAGCGGTGCTAAACGTCCGCCCGGGGATCTCGGCATGCTGTTCTGTACGGATCGCGGACGTCCGGTCGTTCAACCCCAGGTGTGACGGCTCGCACCGTTGCCGGGTCCACGGGGCAGCGAAAACGACGCCGCGTAGTGTGTGGGGCGGTGTGTGGGCCCGCAGCGGTCCGGGCCGAACGACCTCCCCCGCCGATGCCGGAAGGTGGCAATCCGTGAGCATGATCACCGAGCGCCCCGTCAGCAACCCTGCCGGGCAGTCGCCGGTGGGCGCGGTGGCGGAGGCGCCGGCGAGCGGCCGGCGGGACGTACGCGCCGTGGTGGCGGCGTACGTGACGCTGACCAAGCCGCGGATCGTCGAGCTGCTGCTGGTCACCACCGTGCCGGCGATGATGCTGGCCCACGGCGGGATGCCGTCGCTGTGGCTGGTCGCCGTGGTGCTGGTCGGCGGGTCGCTGGCGGCCGGTGCGGCGAGCGTCATCAACTGCTACATCGACCGCGACATCGACCAGCTCATGCGGCGTACCAAGCGCCGCCCGCTGCCCGCGCACACCGTGTCGCCGCGCAGCGCGCTGGTCTTCGGCCTGGTGCTGGCGGCCGTCTCGGTGGCGCTGATGGCGGTGGCGACGAACTGGCTGGCGACGGTGCTGACGCTGGCCGCGATCGCCTACTACGACCTCGTCTACACGCTGTGGCTGAAGCGGACCACCGCCGCCAACACGTTCTGGGGCGGCATCTGCGGCGCCGCGCCGGTGCTGATCGGCTGGGCCGCCGTCACCGGTTCGCTGGCGCCGGCCGCGTGGGGCCTGTTCGCTGTCGTCTTCTTCTGGCAGATGCCGCACTTCTACGCGCTGGCCATCAAGTACAAGGCCGACTACGCCCGCGCCGGGGTGCCGATGCTGCCGGTGGTGGCCTCGGTCCGGCGGGTGAACGCGGAGATCATCGGCTTCTCCTGGCTGACGGTGCTCTCCTCGCTGGCGGTGTGGCCGCTCGGGATGAGCCCGATCTACGGCGTCACCGCGCTCGTGGTCGGCGGGATCTTCCTCGTCGAGGCGCACAAGCTGTGCCGGCGCGCGACGCGCGGCGAGGCGGTCAAGCCGATGCGGCTGTTCCACTGGTCGACCACGTACCTCACGATCCTCTTCGCGGCCGTCGCGCTCGACGCGCTGCTCTGACCCGCCCGTCCGGCGGTTCATCAGAAATTTTTTTCGGGCTTTCCCGGACGTGTTCAACCCGGACAGATTGTGACTATCCCGCCCGTCCGCTTCGCCCGGAAATAAGCGACATGTACGGGCGAATTACCTGTGGTTCTTCTTAAACCGATGGGTAATTGGCATCACATTCAGTTCATGGTTCTCGCACATCCGGGTGGAACTCTGCTTAGGCTTCGCGTCATGGCAGATGGTT
The DNA here is from genome assembly GCF_049538395.1 of Micromonospora sp. AB353. NCBI lineage: Bacteria > Bacillati > Actinomycetota > Actinomycetes > Micromonosporales > Micromonosporaceae > Micromonospora > Micromonospora sp. AB353. The sequence continues at coordinate 5,613 of NZ_JBMVFV010000059.1, forward strand.
CCGATACGACGCTGACGGCTGACAAGACCGCCGAGCAGGCCCCCAACGGCCTGGTCGCGGGCATCAAGTCGTTCGCCGCCGGGCACGGCGGCGCGAAGGCGGTCATCGAGTACGTCGGCAAGCGCGGCGCACGGATCGTCCTCGTGGGTTCCGACGGGGTATGGGCGGACCAGTTCGCCGACGGCACGGACGTCGCGCGGCAGGCCTGCGCCAAGGCCGGGGTCGACGTCGAGAACGCCTGGGAGCGTGAACTGATGGACCAGATGCGTCCGAGCAACGACCTGTGGCGGTCGATGGCCCGGCGCACGATGGCCCGTTGACATATAGCGAATGACCAACCACCACCAGTCGACCCGGGGGAGACCCCGGGTCGCTTTCGTCACCTGCGCCGAGCTGCCCGGCCTCGACCCGGACGACCGGCTCGCGCTCGGCCCGCTCGCCGCCTGCGGCGTCACCGCCGAGATCGCCGTCTGGGACGACCCGGCGGTCGACTGGTCCGGGTACGACCTGGTCGTGCTCCGCTCCCCGTGGGACTACGCGCTGCGGCGGGACGAGTTCGTGGCCTGGGCGCGTACCGTGCCGGCCCTGGTGAACCCGGCCGACGTGGTCGCCTGGAACACCGACAAGCGCTACCTGTCCGAGCTGTCCGCCGCCGGGGTGCCCACCGTGCCGACCGAGTGGGTCGAGCCCGGGCGGGAGTGGACGCCGCCGGACGGGGGCGAGTACGTGATCAAGCCGGCGGTCAGCGCCGGTAGCCAGGACACCGGCCGCTACGACCTGACCGACCCGGAGCACCGCGAGCTGGCGGTGGCCCACGTACGCCGGCTCTCCGGCGCTGGGCGGGTCACGATGGTCCAGCCGTACCTCGGCGCGGTGGACACCGCCGGGGAGACCGCGCTGCTGTTCCTGGCCGGGCCCGGCGGCCTGGCGTTCAGTCACGCGATCCGCAAGGGTCCGATGCTGACCGGGCCGGACCTGGGCGAGGCCGCGCTCTACAAGGAGGAGCGGATCGACGCCCGTGTCGCCACCGCGGAGCAGCGCGCGGTGGCCGAGAAGGTGCTCGCGGCGGTGCCCGGCGGCCCGGACCGCCTGCTCTACGCCCGCGTCGACCTGATCCCCGGCCCGGACGGCGAGCCCGTGCTGGTCGAGCTGGAGCTGACCGAGCCGAGTCTGTTCGTCGGGTACGCCGACGGCGCCCCGGACCGGCTCGCCGACGCGGTGCTCACCCACCTGGCCCGCCGCCGCTGACCTCCGGGGCCCGGCCGAGCCGGGTCGCGGATGCCGGCCGGTTCAGGCGACGGCCGCCGTGAGCCGGGCCAGGTGGGCGTCGATCTCCGCGCGTGCGTCCGCGGGATCCAGGCCGGTGGTCAGGATCCGTACCGTGACGCCGTCCAGCAGCGTCGCCAGCGCGGCGGCCTCGGCCCGTGCGTCCACGTGCCCGGCGATGCCACCCGCGGCCCGGCCGAGCGTGAGCAGCCGCTCGACGTTGGCCCGCATCTGCGCCTCGCTCTCCGCCAGGATCGCCGCGACCTGCTCGTCGACGAGCGCCTCGGCGGTGAGGACCAGCCAGACGCGGGCCTCGAAGGCGCGTTCGGCGTCCAGCGGGACGAGCTGGCGCACCGCCTGCCGGATCACCTCCGGCGTGACCGGGTCGGCGGGGATCGTCCGGGCCCGCGCCACCACGCGTCCGGCCAGGTGGTCCATTGCCGCCCGGACCATCAGTTCCCGAGCCGGCAGGTAGTGCTGCGCGGTCGCCAGCGGCATGCCGGCCTCGGCGGCGACGGCCCGCACCGTCATCCCGGCCGACCCCGCCCGCGCCAGTACGACGCAGGCCGCCGCGCCGAGATGACGCCGCCGCTCCTCGTGGTCCACAACCTTGGGCACGAGGTGATCATAGATGGTCGGTCATTTGACCGATATAGGTCGGCCGCCTAACGTTGCCCGGCATGACCGCACCCCTCACCGACACCGCACGCGACACCCGCCGGTTCAGCTACCTCGACATGGCGCTCGTGCTCGCCGTCGGCGTCGGCCTGGCCAACTCGGCGGTCGCGGACCTGCTGGCCCGGGGACCGGAGCGGCTGGGCATGCCGGAGACGGCGGCGTACACCATCGCCTGGGCCCTGATCAACGGCACCCAGCTCGCTGTCGGCCTCGCGGTGGTGCGCCACCGCTTCGGCGAGATCGCCCGGCCGCTGCGGCTCGTCCGCCCGGCGGGCCGCCAGGTGGGCGCCGCGGTGGGCTGGGGCCTGGCCAAGGCCGCGCTCACCCTCGTGCTCGTGGTGGCGCTGCCCGCGGCGCTCGTCGAGGGCGGCGGTGGTGAGGGCGGCTACCCCGCCGGAAGCCTGCTCGCGCAGTTCGCCTTCGCGTTCGCCTTCGGCGCCGTCGTCTCCCCGCTCTACGAGGAGATCCTCTACCGGGGTGTCTTCTACCAGGGGCTGGCCGCGCGGCTGCCCGCCGTGGCCGCCGTGGTGCTGTCGGCGGCCTTCTTCGCCGTCGTACATTTGCCCCGGGTCTTCAACACCGTCAGCGCGCTCTTCGCCGGGCTGCTGTTCGCCTGGCTGCTGCACCGCCACCGCAACCTCTGGGTGCCGATCCTCGCCCATGCCGTCAGCAACGGGACGCTCGTCGCGCTGGCGTTCGCCGCCGAGGCGTCCGCCTGACCGCCCGGAGGCGGCGACAGCGCGCTCAGTCGCGGTCGCTGTGGTTACGTGCCCAGCGACCACCGATCGGCGGCGTGTCCAGCCGCAGCGCGGCCTCGGTGCCGGCCAGGTCGTTGTCCTCGAACGCGCAGGAGACGCAGCTGCCCGCCTCGGTGACCCAGATGCCGTACGCCTGGGTGTCGGCGTCCCGGTGCCAGATCCGGTTGCCGCGCACGGTGGCCGAGTCGAACGGCGCCGCGATCGTGATGCCGCCGCACGCCGGCGGAGCGTCAGGCAGCTCGTACGCCGTGCCGGGCCCCGGTGTGTCCGCGCTCCAGCCGGTGGAGCCGTCCGGGCGTACCTCGGCCAGGGAGAGCCCGGTGGCGCTGTTGTCGGACACCACCGCGTCCCGCGAGCCGACCCGGACCACCTTGCCCCGGTGCCCGCCGGCCGGCCAGTCGGCGTTGCCGTCGGCGACCTCGCGCGGGCCGTACCGCACCGCCTCGCCGGAGCCGGAGCAGGCCGGGGCGGAGCGGCGGCCGTTGTCCCGGATCCGGTTCCCGACGATCGACGTGTCGAGCATCGGCCGGTCGATCCGGATGCCGTCCAGCGCGTTCTCCCGGATGTCGTTGTCCTGGATCACCACGTCGGCCGCCGCGCCCCGGTAGCCGTGGCCCAGGTCGTGCTGGTGGTAGCCGAAGCCGCCGTTGCGGCTGATCCGGTTGGCCTGCACCGCGTACGGGCCGGGGGTGTTGCCCATGCTGATGCCGTCGCCGACGTTGTAGTCGATCACGCAACCGGTGACCAGGCCGCCGCGCCCGGCGACCCCGGCGGTGCCGTTGCCCGACACGTCGAAGCCGGCCTCCAGGTTGTTGGTCATGGTGCAGGCGGAGACGATCAGCCCGTCCGCTCCCCAGTCGGAGATGCCGAACCGGTTGGCCTGGCTGTGGCAGCCGACGATCCGGATGCCGCGCGGCGGGGTCCAGTAGTCCTTCTGCAGCTCCAGGAAGATGCCGTTGGTGCCGTTGCCGATGGTGGTGCAGTTGGCGACGGTGAGGCGCTCCACGTCGCCCCAGCCGCCGATGCCGACGCCGATCCCCGCGCCGCCCATCTGGTCGCCGTTGTCCAGCCGGCCGCATCCCACCACGACCACGCCGTCGATCAGGCTGTCCTGGAGGAAGTCACAGCCCAGGCCGGTCGCCCCGGTGTGGTGGATGTAGAGGTTGCGGAACACCCCGCGCACCACGTACTGCAGGCCCAGCCCCTTGGCCAGGTAGTCGTAGGACGTCTGGGCCACGCCGGAGCCGTCGATCTCGAAGTCGGCGAACGAGCAGTCGGCGATGTGCCGCTCCCGGTCCGCGCCGTGCTGCACGGTGGTCCAGAAGGCGAGCGGGACCGGTGCGCTGCGGTTGCCCTCGTTGCTGAGCAGGAAGCGGGTCGCCGCCGGTCCCGCGCCGATCAGCGAGACGCCGCTGCGCCAGACGGTCCCGGCGTCGCGGATCGAGTAGAGGCCGGGCGGGCAGTAGATCACCCGGGCCCGGCCGTCGGCGTCGTACCCGGCGCCGAGGCGGTCCACCAGCGCCGCCAGGGCGGGCTGGTCGTTGGTGACCCCGTCGCCGGTGAGGCCGTACTCGCGGGCGTCGCACCACAGCGGCGCGCCGGCGACCGGGGTCAGCCGTTGCGGGGTGGTGGTGGAGAGGCTCTTGCGCGACACGGGGAGCTCCCCTCGGGCGACTGTCGGTGGCCCGTGCCGCTTTCCCGCTCCCGCCGCGCGGTAACGCCCGCGCTCAGGCGACGGCGCCCACCCGTTGCGCGGCCGGCGCGGCCGGGGCCTCCGGGGCGGCCGGCAGCCGCTCCCGGGTGGCCCAGAGCACGCCGAGGGTGGCCAGCAGCACCAGGCAGGAGCCGAGCATGTGCGCGCCGACCAGCACGGCGGGCAGGTGGGTGAAGTACTGGACGAAGCCGATCACGCCCTGGCCCAGCTCGACCGCGATCAGCACCGCGGCGGCCCGGGCCGCCCGCGCCGCGCCGACCGCCCGGAACGCGAAGTACAGCGCCACCGACAGGCCGATCAGCAGGAAGACGCCGTCGGCGTGCACCTGGGAGATCGCCGCCGGGTCCAGGCCGTTGCGGGCCGCGCCGTGGTCGCCGGCGTGCGGTCCGCTGCCGGTCACCCACGTGCCGACCACCAGCACCGACGCGCTCACCGCCGTGGTGATCCAGGCGAGCGTACGCAGCGGCGCCGGCACGGTCGGGGACACCGGCCCGTCCGGGTCCTTGATGCGCCGCCAGAGCGCGTACGCGACCGCGATCACCGCCATCGAGGCGAGGAAGTGCAGCCCGACCACCCACGGGTTGAGGTTGGTGAGCACGGTGATGCCACCGATGATCGCCTGGGCCGGGATGCCGAACAGCACGCCGACGGCAAGCGGCAGCGTCCCGCGGCGGCGGGGGCGGTGCGCCAGCACGGCCAGCACCACGGCGAGCGCGATGATCCCGACCGCGAAGGTGAGCAGCCGGTTGCCGAACTCGATCACCCCGTACACGCCCATCTCGGGTGTGGTGGTGTAGGAGTCCTCGGTGCACCGGGGCCAGGTGGGGCAGCCGAGGCCGGAGGCGGTGAGCCGGACGGCCCCGCCGGTGACCACGATCGCGACGTTCGCGATGATCGAGGCGAGCGCGAGGCGGCGCAGCAGCGTGGCGGAGACCGGAAACCGGACGGATCGCTTCACGGAGCGAATCCTACGCACCGTAGTTGATCCCGATCGGGTGACTCCGGCACCCCGGTGGTCGGAATCACCGGACCCCGGGTTTGCGGGCCCTCCGCGAATTACGTAACGTTGCCGTTGTGAAAAACGCGGCGGCGCTCTCCCGAACGCCGGTGACCGGTCCGGTCGCCGGTGGTTCGCGCGCACGTCGCGGCGTACGGCCCGGCGAGCGGGAGACCGCTCCGGCCGACCTGTCGACCCGCGACCGGGTCACCCAGCTGCTGCTGGAGCGTGGTCCCACCACCGCCGCGCAGCTCGGTTCGGCGCTCGGCCTGAGCCCGGCCGCGATCCGCCGCCACCTCGACGCGATGCTCGCCGACGGTGACGTGATCGCCCGCGACCAGACCGTCCGCGGCAGCCGCGGACGTGGCCGCCCGGCCAAGGTCTTCGCGCTCACCGAGGCGGGCCGCGGCCGCTGCGGCACCCACCACTACGACAACATGGCCACCGCCGCGCTGCGGTGGATCGCCCGCACCGGCGGCACCGAGGCGGTCGCGGCGTTCGCGGCCGAGCAGGTCTCCGCGCTGGAGGCCCGCTGCCGGGCGGCCATGGAGGACGCCGGAGACGCCCCGCTCGCGCGGGCGGAGGCGCTCGCCGGCGCGCTGACCGCCGAGGGTTACGCTGCCAACGCGTCCACGATCGCCTCCGGCGGCCAGCTCTGCCAGCACCACTGCCCGGTGGCGCACGTGGCCGCCGAGTTCCCTCAGCTGTGCGAGGCCGAGACCGAAGTGATCTCCCGTCTGGTCGGCACTCACGTACAGCGCCTGGCCACCATCGCGCACGGCGACGGCGTGTGCACCACGCACATTCCCGCCCAGTCCGGTTCCACCGTCACCACTGTGAGGACAGATAGATGACCGAGCAGATCGTCCAGCCCCTGACCCAGGAGGAGCAGCTCGCGGCCCTCGGCCGTTACGAGTACGGCTGGGCCGACCCCGACGTCGCCGGGGCGTCCGCCCAGCGCGGCCTCAGCGAGGCGGTGGTGCGGGACATCTCGGCCAAGAAGAACGAGCCGGCCTGGATGCTCGACCTGCGGCTCAAGGGCCTGCGGCTGTTCGGCCGCAAGCCGATGCCGAACTGGGGCGCCGACCTCACCGGGATCGACTTCGACAACATCAAGTACTTCGTGCGGTCCACCGAGAAGCAGGCCACCTCCTGGGAGGACCTGCCCGAGGACATCAAGAACACCTACGACAAGCTCGGCATCCCGGAGGCGGAGAAGCAGCGCCTGGTCGCCGGTGTCGCGGCGCAGTACGAGTCCGAGGTGGTCTACCACCAGATCCGTGAGGACCTGGAGGAGCAGGGTGTCGTCTTCCTGGACACCGACACCGCGCTCAAGGAGCACGAGGACCTGTTCAAGGAGTACTTCGGCACGGTGATCCCGGTCGGCGACAACAAGTTCGCCGCGCTGAACACCTCCGTCTGGTCCGGTGGCTCGTTCATCTACGTGCCGAAGGGCGTGCACGTGGACATCCCGCTGCAGGCCTACTTCCGGATCAACACGGAGAACATGGGCCAGTTCGAGCGGACGCTGATCATCGTCGACGAGGGCGCGTACGTGCACTACGTCGAGGGCTGCACCGCGCCCATCTACTCCTCCGACTCGCTGCACAGCGCCGTCGTGGAGATCATCGTCAAGAAGAACGCCCGGTGCCGGTACACGACCATCCAGAACTGGTCGAACAACGTCTACAACCTGGTCACCAAGCGCGCCGTGTGCCACGAGGGCGCGACCATGGAGTGGGTCGACGGCAACATCGGCTCCAAGGTCACCATGAAGTACCCGGCGGTCTACATGACCGGCGAGCACGCCAAGGGCGAGGTGCTCTCGGTGGCCATGGCCGGCGAGGGCCAGCACCAGGACGCCGGCGCCAAGATGGTGCACGCCGCGCCGCACACCTCCTCGACCATCGTGTCGAAGTCGATCGCCCGGGGCGGCGGCCGCACCTCGTACCGCGGTCTGGTGCAGGTGCTGGAGGGCTCGACCAGCAGCAAGAGCACGGTCAAGTGCGACGCGCTCCTGGTGGACACGATCTCCCGCTCCGACACCTACCCGTACGTCGACATCCGCGAGGACGACGTGTCGATGGGGCACGAGGCGACCGTCTCCAAGGTCAGCGAGGACCAGCTCTTCTACCTGATGAGCCGGGGCCTGAGCGAGGACGAGGCGATGGCGATGATCGTGCGCGGCTTCATCGAGCCGATCGCCAAGGAGCTCCCGATGGAGTACGCGCTGGAGCTCAACCGCCTGATCGAGCTGCAGATGGAGGGCGCGGTCGGCTGACGCCGGCCGCCCCGCCCTCCGCCTCACTGACACCGTCGTCGTAGAAACAGACCAAGGAAGAGATGACTACCCAGGCTTCCGCGCCGCCCACGACCAAGTCGCAGGCGCTCCGCTCGTACGACGTCGCCGACTTCCCGGCCCTGACCGGCCTGGAGGAGGAGTGGCGCTTCACCCCGCTCAAGCGCCTGCGCGGCCTGACCGGGTCGGCGCAGGGCGCTACCGGCACGGTCCGGCACGAGTACGGTGACCTGCCCGAGGGCGTCACCGTCGACCGGATCGGCCGGGACGACCCCCGGGTGGGCAGCGTGCTCACCCCGTTCGACCGGGTCAGCGCGCTCGCGTACGGCGGGGCCGACGGCGCGCTGCTGGTGCGCGTCGACCGCGACGCGGTGGTGGAACAGCCGGTGCGCCTGCGGGTGGTCGGCGAGAACGCCGAGGCGCTCGCCTTCGGGCACACGTTCGTCGAGGTGGACCGGTTCGCCGAGGCCACAGTGGTGATCGAGCACGTCGGCTCGGCGACGCTGGCCGACAACGTCGAGGTGACCGTGGGTGACGGGGCGAAGCTGACCCTGGTCACCGTCGCCGACTGGGCCGACGACGCGGTGCAGGCGCAGCACCTCAAGGTGCGGCTGGGCCGCGACGCCCGGATCCTGCACGTGCAGGTCAGCCTCGGCGGCGACCTGGTCCGGCAGTACACGTCGGTGGAGTACACCCAGCGCGGCGGCGAGGCCGAGCTGTACGGCGTCTACTTCGCCGACTCCGGCCAGCACCTGGAGCACCGGCAGCTGGTCGACCACACGGTGCCGGACTGCCGCAGCAACGTCGGCTACCGGGGCGCGCTGCAGGGCGACGACGCGCACACGGTCTGGGTCGGCGACGTGCTGATCCGCGCCGAGGCGACCGGTACCGACACGTACGAGATCAACCGGAACCTGCTGCTCACCGACGGCGCGCGGGCCGACTCCGTACCCAACCTGGAGATCGAGACCGGCGAGATCGCCGGCGCCGGGCACGCCAGCGCGACCGGCCGGTTCGACGACGAGCAGCTGTTCTACCTGATGGCCCGGGGCATCCCGGAGGCCGAGGCGCGGCGCCTGGTGGTGCGCGGCTTCTTCGCCGAGCTGATCAACAAGATCCCGGTCGAGGACCTGCGCGAGCGCCTGGGCGACGCCATCGAGGCACGGCTGGCGAAGGCCGGCGCCTGATGCTCAAGATCTGCTCCACCGAGGACGTGCCGAAGGGCACCGCGATCAGCGCCGACGTGGACGGCGTGCAGGTCGCGATCGTGCACGGCGAGGACGACGTGTTCTACGCGGTGCACGACGAGTGCTCGCACGCCGCCGTGGCGCTGTCCGAGGGCGAGGTCGAGGGCTGCACGCTGGAATGCTGGCTGCACGGATCCCGTTTCGACCTGCGTACCGGTGAGCCCACCGGGCTGCCCGCGACCGAACCCGTACCCGTCTATTCCGTCGAAGTCCGCGACGGCGACATCTACCTTTCCGTGGACGGCGACGGCCGTCCGCTGCCGAGCAATGGAGTGACCCGCTGATGAGCACCCTGGAGATCCGCGACCTGAAGGTGTCGGTCAAGCTGCCCGAGGGTGAGCTCAAGCCGATCCTGCACGGTGTCGACCTGACCGTGCGCTCCGGCGAGACGCACGCCATCATGGGCCCGAACGGCTCCGGCAAGTCCACGCTGGCGTACTCGATCGCCGGTCACCCGAAGTACGAGATCACCGGCGGCGAGGTGACCCTCGACGGCGAGGACGTGCTGTCCATGTCCGTCGACGAGCGGGCCCGCGCCGGCCTCTTCCTGGCCATGCAGTACCCGGTCGAGGTTCCCGGCGTGTCGGTGGCCAACTTCCTGCGTACCGCCAAGACCGCCATCGACGGCGAGGCGCCGAAGCTGCGCACCTGGGCCGGCGAGCTGCGCGGCGCCATGGAGAAGCTCCAGATGGACCCGGCGTTCGCCCAGCGCAACGTCAACGAGGGCTTCTCCGGCGGCGAGAAGAAGCGGCACGAGATCGTGCAGCTGGAGCTGCTCAAGCCGAAGATGGCGATCCTCGACGAGACCGACTCCGGTCTGGACGTGGACGCGCTGCGCGTGGTCAGCGAGGGCGTGAACCGGGTGCGCGACACCGGTGACACCGGCCTGCTGCTGATCACCCACTACACGCGCATCCTGCGCTACATCAAGCCGGACTTCGTGCACGTCTTCGTGGCCGGCCGGATCGTCGAGCAGGGCGGCCGGGAGCTGGCCGACAAGCTCGAGGAAGAGGGCTACGAGCGGTACGTCGCCGGGGCCGGCGCGGCGCGGGCCTGAGACTCGACATGACCTCGATGGCCATCCCGGCGGGCATGCCGCAGTACGACGACGTGCCCCGCTTCGACGTGGCGAAGGTGCGGGCCGACTTCCCGATCCTCGACCGGGAGGTCAACGGTCACCCGCTGGTCTACCTCGACAGCGCCAACACCTCGCACAAGCCGCGGCAGGTGCTCGACGTGCTCGCCGAGCACTACGCGCTGCACAACGCCAACGTGTCGCGCTCGGTGCACACGCTGGGCACCGAGGCGACCGAGGCGTACGAGGGCGCGCGGGCGAAGATCGCCTCGTTCATCAACGCGCCGAGCGTGGACGAGGTGGTGTTCACCAAGAACTCCACCGAGGCGATCAACCTCGTGGCGTACGCCTTCTCCAACGCCTCGCTGCGCGCGGACGGCGACCCCCGGTTCCGGCTGGGCCCCGGCGACGAGATCGTGATCTCCGAGATGGAGCACCACTCGAACATCGTCCCGTGGCAGTTGCTGGCGGAGCGTACCGGCGCGACGCTGCGCTGGTTCCCGGTCACCGACCAGGGCCGGCTCGACGAGTCCGGCCTGGACGACCTGGTCACCGAGCGGACGAAGATCGTCTCGCTGGTGCACATGTCGAACATCCTCGGCACCGTCAACGCCACCGCGCGGATCACCGCGCGGGTCCGCGAGGTCGGCGCGCTGCTGCTGCTCGACTGCTCGCAGTCGGTGCCGCACCTGCCGATGGACGTCGTCGACTACGACGCCGACTTCATCGTCTTCACCGGGCACAAGATGTGCGGCCCGACCGGCATCGGCGTGCTCTGGGGCCGGGGCGAGCTGCTCGCCGCGATGCCCCCGGTGATGGGTGGCGGCTCGATGATCGAGACGGTGACGATGGCGGGCTCGACGTTCGCCGCGCCGCCGGCCCGGTTCGAGGCGGGCACCCCGCCGATCGCCGAGGCGGTGGCGCTCGGCGCCGCGGTGGACTACCTCACCGCGATCGGCATGCCGGCGATCCAGTGGCACGAGAAGGAGCTGACGGCGTACGCGCTCGACGCCCTCGCCACCGTGCCGGACCTGCGGATCTTCGGCCCGACGGTGCCGGTGGGCCGGGGCGGGACGATCTCGTTCGCGCTCGGTGACGTGCACCCGCACGACGTCGGGCAGGTGCTCGACTCGCTCGGCGTGCAGGTGCGGGTGGGCCACCACTGCGCCAAGCCGGTGTGCACCCGCTTCGGGGTGCCGGCCATGACGCGGGCGTCGTTCTACCTCTACACCACCACTGCGGAGATCGACGCCCTGGTGGCGGGTCTGGAGCGGGTGCGGAAGGTGTTTGCGTGAGCGGCGACGCAGGAGTCCGCGAGTCGACAGGAGTTCAGCCTGATGCAACTTGATTCTCTTTATCAGGAGATCATCCTGGACCACTACAAGCACCCGCACGGCCGTGGCCTGCGGGACGCGGCGGATCCGGCCGTCCGGGTCGGCGAGGCGCACCACGTCAACCCGACCTGCGGCGACGAGATCACCGTGCGGGTGGCGACCGACGGCAGCGTGTTCACCGACATCTCGTACGACGGGATGGGCTGCTCGATCAGTCAGGCGTCGGCGAGCATCCTGCACGAGCTGCTGCGCGGCAAGGCCGCGAGCGACGCCGCCGTGGTGCACGAGGCGTTCGTGGAGTTGATGTCCGGGCGGGGCCAGGTCACGCCGGACGAGGACGTGCTCGGAGACGGGGTGGCGTTCGCGGGTGTCGCGCGCTACCCGGCCCGGGTGAAGTGCGCGCTGTTGTCGTGGATGGCGTTCAAGGACGCCGCGGCACGCGCCGGGGTGGGCGTGAGCCCGGAGGTGAAGGCATGAGCGACGAGAACATGACCCCCGAGGCTGGCGCGGTGGCGACGGACGGCGCGGCCGTCAACGGGGCTGTTGCTGACGGCGCGACCGCGGGCGCGGCGGCGCCGGCCGGCAAGGCCGCTATCGGCGACATCGAAGAGGCAATGAAGGACGTCGTCGACCCCGAGCTGGGCATCAACGTGGTCGACCTGGGCCTGGTGTACGGCGTCCACGTCGACGACGAGAACGTCGCCACCCTGGACATGACGCTGACCTCGGCGGCCTGCCCGCTGACCGACGTGATCGAGGACCAGGCCCGGCAGGCGCTGACCACCGGTCCCGGCGGTGGCCTGGTCAACGACATCCGGATCAACTGGGTCTGGCTGCCGCCGTGGGGCCCCGACAAGATCACCGACGAGGGGCGCGACCAGCTCCGCTCGCTCGGCTTCAACGTCTGACCGTTCTCCCGGTCACCGCCAAGGGCGCGGCACTCCTGTGAGGGTGCCGCGCCCTTGGCGTCTGCCGCCCTCGCCGGCGATGCGGCCCTCATGAGGGCCTGTTTCCCTAGCCCGTCTCCCTCATGCCGGGATCAGCCTCCCTCATCATGGGAAATCGTCCGCCTTGTCGCCATGATCGACACCAGTACGACGATGTGGTGTGGTCGGAGCGGCTCTGATGCCGCCACATCGGCGTACTGGTGTCGATCAAGGTGGCTGACCGCCCAGCCCGGGCGCGGGAAAGGGGTCGCGGGGTGGGGGAGTGGGGTGCAGGATGAGCGGGTGATCGAGGCGTACCCGAAGCAGGTTTCTGTCCGTGCGGCCACTGCCGCGCGTCGACAGCGCACCCTGCCCTCGGCGGCCTCGGCGCACCCCCCGTCGTCGTGACCGGGGCGTTCCTGGCCGGCCTGGTCGCCGGCTACGGCGTCGCCATTCCGGTCGGCGCGATCGCGATCCTCATCCTCGGGCTCAGCGCGCGTACCTCGTTCCGGGTCGGTGCGGCGGCGGCGCTCGGCGTGGCCACCGCCGACGGGCTCTACGCTGCCGTGGCGGCGCTCGGCGGCGCCGCGGTGGCGAGCGGGCTCGCGCCGTTCGCGGGTCCGCTGCGGATGATCGCCGCGGGGGTGCTGCTGGCCCTCGCCGGCCTCACCGCCCGGCGCGCGCTGCGCCCACCGGCCGCGACGCACCCGCCGAGCCCGTCGGCGACCACGCACCCGCCGGCCACGACGCGGGAGCCGAGCGCGCGGGGCGGCATGGACACGCCGGTGCGGGCGTTCGCGGCGGTTCTCGCGTTGACCCTGCTCAACCCGGCCACTGTGGTCTACTTCGTGGCGCTCGTCCTCGGCCGGGGTGACGTGCTCGACTCCGGCCCGCCGGCCGCTGCCGCGTTCACCCTCGGCGTGTTCCTCGCCTCGGCGAGCTGGCAGGTGCTGATCGCCGGAGGCGGTTCGCTGATCGGCCGGGCCCTCACCGGTCCCCGTGGGCGGCGGGTCACCGCGCTGGTGTCCAGCGTCATCATCGCCGCTCTCGCTGTCGCCACCGTGCTCGGTGTCTGACCGGGTCGCGCCGGGCTCGCGTGTGGTCCTAGGGTCACGGAACAATCCGTGGACCGTTCACGTACGTCCGGTCATCCCCGCCGGTCGTACGTCGGTCCACACCCGACCGAACCGGGAGAAGACTTGAGGATCACCCTGTGGCGCGCGCCGCGCGACCGGCAACCCGCCGGACGACCTCGGTGCGGACGGACCGCTGCCCTCCTCGTCGCCGCGCTGGCCGCGGCGACGCTTCCCGTTCTCGCGGCGCCCGCGCCCGCCTCCGCCGCGCCCGGCGTCCACGGACCGTGGCAGAAGGTGGACGGCAAACCGGCCGCCACGAAGGCGGGCCGCAAGGCCGCGATCAAGGCCAAGCGGCTGGCCGCGTACAAGCTGGACCGCGGCACCATGCAGGGCCTGCTGGACAAGGCGCCGGCGGAGAAGCGCGTGGCGGTGGCCCGGGTGGCGAAGCAGGTGGTGTCGCTGCCCGCTCCGGACGGCACGTTCCAGCGCTTCGAGCTGGTCGACTCGCCGGTCATGGAGGCCGGCCTGGCCGCGAGGCACCCGGAGATCACCACGTACGCCGGCAAGGGCCTGGACGACCCGGCGGCGACCATCCGCGCGGACCTCACCCCGCTCGGGTTCCACGCCTCGGTCCGCTCCGCCAAGGGCAACTGGTACATCGACCCGTACTACCAGCGCGACCAGAGCCTGTACGCGAGCTACTTCGCCCGCGACCTGGAGCACCCGGAGGGCGAGTTCGTCGAGCGTGCGGACGTCACGCAGGAGGCGCACGCGCTGGCCGAGGAGATCGCCGAGGCGGAGGTGCCGGCCGGGCCGCTGGTGAAGCTGCGCACCTACCGGGTGGCGCTGGTGACCGACCCGTCGTACGCCACCTACTTCGGCGCGGAGAACGTCACCGCCGCGAAGGTGACGCTGATGAACCGGGTCACCCAGATCTACGAGGACGAGACCGCGATCCGCCTCGTCCTGATCAACGACACCGACAAGACCAACCTGAACACGCCGGCCCTGGCCACCGAGCCGAACGGCCCGTGCGGCGCGGCGGCCTGCTTCACGCCGGCGCAGCTCACCTCCTGCGGCGGCGGCACGCTCAGCCGGAACCGGATCGTGCTCGGCCAGCTCGTCGGCGCGAGCAACTACGACGTGGGCCACGTCGGCCTGGGCGTCAACGGCGGTGGCGTGGCCAGCCTCGGCGTGATCGGCGGCAACGGCAAGGCGCAGGGCTGCACCGGCCTGCCGACACCGGTCGGCGACTTCTACGCGGTCGACTACGTCTCGCACGAGATGGGTCACCAGTTCGCCGGCAACCACACCTTCAACGGCACGCAGTACAACTGCTCGGGCGGCAACCGCAGCGCGGCCAACTCGTACGAGCCGGGCAGCGGTTCGTCGATCATGGCGTACGCGGGCATCTGCCAGCAGGACAACCTCCAGCCGCACAGCGACCCGTACTGGTCGCACCGCAGCTACACCGAGATCACCAACTACGTCACCTCGAACCGTCCGGCCATCAACGAGGTGCAGAACGTCTCGCTGTACGGGTTCGACGCCGACGGCGACTCGTTCACCGTCAGCTACGCGGGCGCCGACTCGGCGCCGATCGTGCGGGGCGTCAACTACACCACCGCCGGCATCAAGGCCGCCGTCGAGGGCATCGCCGGCTGGCCGGCCGGCGCGACGGTCACGGTGGCCGCGTTCGGTGGCAGCGGCGCGCTCAACGACAACGGCTTCCAGGTGACCTTCGGCGGCACGCTGGCGACCACGAACGTGGCGTCGCTGGAGCTGACGAACGCCGCCGGCGTCTCCGGCTTCGTCGGCGAGACGGCAAAGGGCGGCGCCATCGACAACGGCGGCTGGCTGGTCGAGGAGACCACCAACCACGCCCCGGTGGTCACCGTGCCGGACACCGTCACCATCCCGGTGCGGACGCCGTTCGCGCTGACCGGCAGCGCCACCGACGCCGACGGCGACACCGTCACGTACCTGTGGGAGCAGAACGACAGGGGCGCCACGACCGGTACGGCGCTGACGAACAACACGAAGGTCAACGGTCCGCTGTTCCGGGTTTTCGGCGAGGCGGCGATCGTGTCGCCGACGGACACGCTGAAGTACTACTCGCCGGGTCTGAACGCGGTCACCACCGACTCGACCCGGGTGTTCCCGGACATGCGGCAGATCCTCGCCGGCAACACCAACGCCGCCACCGGCGCCTGCCCGGAGGCCCCGGCGCCACCGGCCACCGGCGGCGCCTCGAACGTGCCGGCCGAGCTGGTCGACTGCTACTCCGAGTTCCTGCCCACCCGCGACTGGGTCGGCATCGCCGGTGACCGGACCCTGCACTTCAAGCTCACCGCCCGGGACGGGCGGCTGGGTGGCGGCGGCATCGGCAGCGGCGACGTCGCCGTGGTGCTGGCGCCGGACGCGGGTCCGTTCCTGGTGACCTCGCAGGACACCGCCGCCGTCCTGGACGGCGGCTCGACCCAGACCGTGACGTGGGACGTGGCCGGTACCGATGTGGCGCCGGTGAACGCCGCGCAGGTGAAGATCTCGCTGTCCGCGGACGGCGGGCTGACCTTCCCGTACGTGCTGGCGGAGCAGACCGCGAACACCGGCTCGGCGACGGTGACGCTGCCGAACGTGGCGACCGGGAAGGCCCGGATCAAGATCGAGGCGGTCGGGAACGTCTTCTTCGACGTCAACGACGCCGACTTCACCATCCGCTCCGTCCCGGTCGTCACCGACACCGCCCCGGACGGCGGCGTGCGTGTGCAGTACAGCGACGCGCTCTCGCCTGCCGTCACGGTGACCGCCACCGACGGCGACACCGCCGGCGCGGACCTGACCGCTGCGGCCACCGGGCTGCCCGCCGGCCTGTCCCTGGCCGTCGCGAGCACCTCCGCGGCCGACGCCCGCCCGGGTACGCGTACCTGGACGGTCGCCGGCACCACCACCGCGGCCCCGGGTGACTACCCGGTCACGGTGACCGTGTCCGACGGCTCCGGGCTGACCGGCGGCACCTCGTTCACCGTCACCGTCGCCGCCGAGGACGCGGCGGTCAGTTGGGCCGGTGACACGCTCGTGAACACCGCGACCGGTCGCACGTCCGGCCAGGCCCTGCTGCGGGCCGTGCTCCGGGACAGCTCGGTGCTGCCCGGCGCCACGGACACCACAGCGGGTGACATCCGGACCGCCACGGTCACCTTCACCGAGGACGGCGTGACGCTGTGCACCGCCGCGCCGGCCCTGCTCGGCACGGCCACCACCACCGCGTCCGCGGCGTGCACGGCCACCCTGCCGAAGGGCACGCACACCGTCACCGCGACCCTCGGCGGCACCTACACGGGCAGCACCACCGCCCAGGTGACTGTCGCCGTCCCCGACGGCGGGTTCCTCACCGGCGGTGGCGAGTTCACCGCCACCCGCTCAGCGGGTACCTACCCGGCCGACGTGAACTCCACAGTCGAGGTGGAGCTGAACGCGAAGCCGGGCAAGGCGAACAAGCCCGCCACTGGTAGGGCCGAGGTCGAGTTCCGCTCCGGCGGTAAGGCGTACACGATCAAGGCCGGCACGGTCGACGCGCTCGGCGTCACCTCGGCGGGCAAGGTCGCCCAGGTGCGCTACCAGGCCGCCCTGTACGACAACAGGGGCAGGCTGGTGGCCTCCGGGCTGACCCTGGCCGTGACGGTGACCGACCGGGGTGCCCCCGGTAGGAACGACACCGTCGGGGTCACGCTGTGGAAGGGCGGCGCCCTGCTGTTCTCGTCCGACTGGACGGGCGGCGCGACCGCCGAGGTGAAGCTGAAGGGCGGCAACCTCACCGTCCACTGATCCACGCGGTAGGCGCGGGAGGGCACCGGTCACGGTGTCCTCCCGCGTTGCGTTCCCGGGTCCGTCGATGGCGTACCGTCGGGCCATGAGCAGCCGACCCGCCGCGGGGGGTGGCCGGTGGGTCGAGGTCGACCCCGGCCGCGTCGCCCGCTGGGTCGAGGGCTTCACCGACCGGCACGGCCCGCCGACCACGACCGTGCACGAGTACGGGCTCCTGCTCACCGCCCCGGACGGCGCCACCGCCGAACTGCACAGACCACCCGGGACGAGCGCGTCGGCGGACGTACCCGGATTCGTCGCCTCGGCCACGGCGGCCCGCCGGCTGGGCCTGCTGCTGGCCCGCAAGGGCGCTGTCGCGGTCGGCGTCGCCGACGGCACCGACCTGGTGGTCTCCAAGGTGGACACCCGGTACGTGCAGGGGCGTACCGCGGCGGGCGGCTGGTCCCAGCAGCGGTTCGCCAGGCGGCGCGACAACCAGGCGAAGGCCGCCCTGGGCGACGCGGCCGAGCTGGCCGTACGTCTGCTGTTGCCGGAGGCCGGCACGCTGGCGGCGCTGGTGTGCGGCGGCGACCGGCGCGCGGTGGACACGGTCCTGGCCGACCGGCGGCTGGCCCCGCTCGCGGCGCTGCGCGCGCCGCGCCTGCTCGACGTGCCGGAACCCCGGCACGCGGTGCTGGTGGCCGCAGTCGCCGCCGCCCGGGCGGTCCACATCCTGGTCCGCTGAACAGGAAAGATCACCTCAAGACGACTCAATCCCGCTTCTCGAAGGTGCATCGAATCGACTCGATGCCTATCGTCGGTGTCACGAAGCCGGGTCTCCGGGCGACCCGCAGGGCAGCTTCGCCTCCGCCATCACGTGCCGACATCGTTGGGAGAGAACACCTTCATGAGCGGATATCAGGACGGCCGGCTGCGGGCCCGGTGGCGCCGTGCGACGAGGCTCCTCGTCGCGGCGGCGGCGATGAGCGTCGGAAGCCTCGTGCTCACCGCCGCGCTGACGGCCGGTACGGCGAACGCGAGCCCGGTGCAGCGCGCCGCGCTCGCCGCGCCCACAGTCACCAGCGTCACCGCGGGCGGCGCGCACACGTGCGCGATCAGCACCGACGGGGGACTGTGGTGCTGGGGCTCGAACTACGGCGGCCAGCTCGGCGACGGGACCACCACGAACCGTGGCACCCCGGCCCGGGTCGGCACCGCCACCTGGACGAACGCCGACGCCGGCACCGGGCACACCTGCGCGGTCCGCACCGACGGGACGCTGTGGTGCTGGGGCTCGAACTTCCGGGGCCAGCTCGGCGACGGGAGCACCACCAGCCGCAGCACCCCGGTGCAGGTCGGCACCGCGACCACCTGGGCCCGGGTCGACGCCGGCCCGCAGCACACCTGCGCGATCCGCACCGACGGCACGCTCTGGTGCTGGGGCTTCAACCGGACCACGCAGCTCGGCGTCGGCGCATCGCCGTACGTCGCGAACACCCCGTTGCAGGTCGGCACGGCCACCGACTGGGTGAGCGTCTCGACCGGCTACGGGCACACCTGCGGGATCCGGACCGGCGGCGCGCTCTGGTGCTGGGGGTCCAGCTCGGACGGCCAGCTCGGGCTCGGCAACCTGACGCCCCAGACCGCTCCCGCGCAGGTCGGCACCGCGACCGGGTGGACCGGCGTCGCGACCGGGTACGCGCACACCTGCGGGGTCCGCTCCGGCGCGCTGTGGTGCTGGGGGGAGAACGGGTACGGGCAGCTCGGCGTGAGCGGCACCTACCGGACCGCGCCGGTGCAGATCGGCACGGCCACCACGTGGAGCCGGATCGCCGCCAGCAGCGACACGTCCTGCGCGTCGCGTACCGACGGCAGCCTGTGGTGCTGGGGCAAGAACTCGGCCGGCCAGGTGGGCGACGGCAGCACCACCCACCGGACCGCGCCCGTCCAGGCCGGTACGGCCACCACCTGGACCGGCGGCCTCGCGGTCACCGACCACGGCTGCGGCATCCGTACCGACGGCGGTCTGTGGTGCTGGGGTGACAACAGCGGTGGTCAGCTCGGCGACGGCACCACAGTCAACCGGTCCACGCCGGGTCAGGTGACACTGCCGGCCTGACCGGCCCCGGAAACGACATCGGCCCGCACCGCCGACCAGGTCGGCGGTGCGGGCCGGTGCACCGAGCGGATCAGGCCCCGGAACCGAAGGTGTCGCAGGACTTCGGGTCACCGGTGGTGAAGCCCTTGGTGAACCACTGCTTGCGCTGCTCCGAGCTGCCGTGGGTGAACTCGTCCGGGTTCACCGGCCGGCCGGACCGCTGCTGGATCGCGTCGTCGCCGATCTTCTCGGCGGTGTCGATGGCCTGCGAGATGTCCTGCTCGGTGATGCTGGTGAAGATCTTCTGGCCCTTGTCGTCGGCCGTGCCGGTGGCGTTCTTCGCCCACGCCCCGGCGTAGCAGTCGGCCTGCAGCTCCAGCTTCACCGAGAGCGCGTTCGCGCTCTGCGGGTCGCGCTGCTGCTGGCGGCGCATCTGCGCCTCGGTGCCGAGCAGGTCCTGCACGTGGTGGCCGTACTCGTGGGCCAGCACGTACGGCTGGGCGAACTCGCCCTCGGCGCCGAGCTGGTCGGCGAGCAGCTTGTAGAAGGTGAGGTCGATGTAGACCAGGTCGTCGGCCGGGCAGTAGAACGGGCCCACGCCCGAGTCGGCGGCGCCGCAGGCGGTGCTCACGTTCTGGCTGAAGAACACCGTCTTCGACGGCCGGTACTGCTCGCCGAACGCCTCCGGCATGGCGGTACGCCAGTACGCCTGGATCGAGTTGACGTAGAGCGCGTTGCGGCAGTCCAGCTGCTTCAGCGCGTCCTGCGCCGAGCACTTCTGCTCCAGCGAGGTGTTGTCGCCCTGCTCGTCACCGCCGCCGTTGGTGGCGGCGTTGAGGCCGAACCCGCCGCCCACCAGGGCGACGAGTACGGCGATGATGATGCCCACGATCCCGCCGCGGCCGCCGCCGATCGGGATCGGAATGCCCATCCCGCCGCCTCCGCCGGACCCTCGCCGGTCGTCCACCTGGCTGGTGTCGACCCGCGCGTTCTCGTTCAGCTCCATGTTGACCCCGATCACCGATGTGTCCGTATGTGGTGGTTGCGGTACCGGACCGGGTCCGGACGGCGGTCTCCGTACCCGATGATCTTGCACGGTAATCCGGCGGAGAGGGCCCGCGGGGCCCGGTACACTTGCCCCCGTGCTGCGCTGCGAAGGCTGAACCGCCCCGCGCCGACGGGAAATTCCACCCGCCGGCGCTTTCGCGTGCCCTGAGTCAGCCCTTCCGGACCCGAGAGCGAGTACTCCGAGATGATCACTGCCACCGGCCTGGAACTGCGTGCCGGTTCCCGGATCCTGCTGTCCGACACCACCCTGCGGGTGCAGCCGGGCGACCGGATCGGCCTGGTCGGCCGCAACGGCGCCGGCAAGACCACCACGCTCAAGGTGCTCGCCGGGGAGGGGCAGCCGTACGGCGGCCAGATCGATCGGCGCAGCGCCATCGGCTACCTGCCGCAGGACCCGCGCACCGGCGACCTGGACGTCACCGGCCGGGACCGGGTGCTCTCCGCCCGCGGGCTGGACGTGCTCATGGCGCAGATGAAGGAGCTGGAGAACAAGCTCGCCGAGGGCGCCGACGACGAGCGGCTGGTGCGCCGCTACGGCGCGCTGGAGGACCAGTTCGCCTCGCTCGGCGGCTACGCGGCCGAGGCCGAGGCGGCCCGGATCTGCGCCAACCTCGGCCTGCCCGACCGGGCCCTGGCGCAGACCATCGGCACGCTCTCCGGCGGTCAGCGCCGCCGCATCGAGCTGGCCCGGATCCTGTTCCGCGACGCCGGCGAGAACGGCGGCGGCATCCTGCTGCTCGACGAGCCCACGAACCACCTCGACGCCGACTCGATCACCTGGCTGCGCGGCTTCCTCGCCAACCACAAGGGCGGCCTGATCGTGATCTCCCACGACGCCTCGCTGCTGGAGGCGGTGGTCAACAAGGTCTGGTTCCTGGACGCCACCCGGTCCGTCGTCGACACGTACAACCTGGGCTGGAAGGCGTACCTGGAGGCCCGCGAGACCGACGAGCGGCGCCGCCGCCGGGAGCGCGCGAACGCCGAGAAGAAGGCCGGCGCGCTGATGGCGCAGGCGGACAAGATGCGGGCCAAGGCCACCAAGACCGTCGCCGCGCAGAACATGGCCCGGCGCGCCGAGCGCCTGCTCTCCGGCCTCGACGAGGTCCGCGTCGCGGACAAGGTGGCGAAGGTACGGTTCCCGAGCCCCGCGCCGTGCGGCAAGACGCCGCTGACCGCGACCGGCCTGTCCAAGTCGTACGGGTCGCTGGAGATCTTCACCGACGTGAACGTGGCGGTGGACCGGGGTTCCCGGGTGGCCATCCTCGGCCTCAACGGCGCCGGCAAGACCACGCTGCTGCGGATGCTCGGCGGGCTGCTGGAGCCGGACACCGGCGAGGTACGCCCCGGGCACGGGCTGCGGCTGGGCTACTACGCGCAGGAGCACGAGACGCTCGACGTGGACCGGACGATCCTGGAGCACATGCGCAGCGCCGCGTCCGACCAGACCGACACCGACCTGCGCAAGATCCTCGGCGCGTTCCTGTTCTCCGGCGAGGACGTGGACAAGCCGGCCGGTGTGCTCTCCGGCGGCGAGAAGACCCGGCTGGCGCTGGCCACGCTGGTCTGCTCCGGCGCCAACGTGCTGCTGCTGGACGAGCCGACGAACAACCTCGACCCGGTCAGCCGCGAGCAGGTGCTCGACGCGATCGCCCGCTACCCGGGCGCGATCGTGCTGGTCACGCACGACCCGGGTGCGGTCACCGCGCTCAAGCCGGACCGCGCCATCCTGCTCCCGGACGGCGACGAGGACGCCTGGTCCGACGACCTGCTGGAGCTGGTGGAGCTGGCCTGACCCCGCCCTCGCTCTTCACCCGCGCCATCCCTGTTGACCATGAACTTGGCGGCACTTCTGGAGCGCGCGTATGCCGAGCGCGATCGGCAGCAGGCCGAGCAGGCCGGGCCACGGGTCCGGCACCACGAGCAGCCCGGCGGCGGCCACCACCGCGGCCGTGATCACGTCGAACACCCCGCGCACGATGCGGCCCGCCGCACCGGCAATCGCATGATCCACACCAGTTCGCCGAAGTGGAGGTGTCCGGAGCACGGTGATGCAGCCACTTCGGGGAAGTGGTGTCGATCATGCGGGAGGATGCCGCCACTTCGCCGAACTGCCGCGTGCAGGCTCGCCGGCGGGCGGTACGGATCAGCCGGCCGGAAGGATCACTCTATCGGGAAGCTGACATTGCGTAGCGTGTCGGTTGGCGAATAGTTGATATCTGGCGCATGATCGTCCGAGGCGGTCTAATAGGTGGGACCGTATCCGAACCGCACAGTCTGGGACGTGAGGAATCAGCATGGCAGCCACCGGCACAGCCACCAGCACTGAGAAGGGTCGCCGGATCGTCGGGGCCGAGCGTCAGACGCTCGCCAAAGACCTGGTAAAGCGGTACACCGGCGGAGAGAGCATCCGTGCTCTGGCGGCCTCGACCGGCCGTTCCTACGGGTTCATCCACCGGGTGCTCACCGAGTCCGGGGTGCAGTTGCGGCAGCGCGGCGGCGCCCGGCGCCGGAAGAAGGCGTGACCCGCCCCCCAGCGTCGTCCATCAGCGCGTTCCGGGGCGTCCGGTGACCGCCGAGACGACCGGAGTGCGCTTCGACTGCGACGGGCCGGTAGCGACGGTGACGTTGTGCCGGCCCGACGTACTCAACGCCCAGACCCCGGCGATGTGGCGCGCCATGAGCGACTTCTCCCGGAACCTGCCCGGCGACGTGCGCGTCGTCGTCGTACGCGGAGAGGGGCGCGCCTTCTCCGCGGGCCTGGACCTGGCGGTCGCCGGTGCGACCGGGCCGGGCTCCTTCGCCGAGCTGGCCGCGATGCCGGAGGCGGAGTGTGCCGACCGGATCGCCGGGTACCAGGGCGGTTTCACCTGGCTGCACCGGCCGGACGTGGTGTCCATCGCCGCGGTGCAGGGCCACGCCATCGGCGCCGGCTTCCAGCTCGCGCTGGCCTGCGACATGCGGGTGCTCGCCGCCGACGCGAAGCTCTCGATGGCCGAGGTGACCCTCGGCCTGGTTCCCGACCTGGCCGGCACGCGCCGCCTGGTCGAGCTGGTCGGCTACTCCCGGGCGCTGGAGATCTGCGCCACCGGCCGGCGGATGGACGCCGCCGAGGCGGACCGGATCGGCCTGGCCACGCTCGTGGTGCCGAACGACGAGCTGGACGGCGCCGTGCGTGATCTCTCCGCCGGGCTGCTCGCCAACAACCGGGATGCGATCATCGAGATCAAGGCGCTGCTCGCGGGCGCGGCCGACCGTTCGCACGCCGAGCAGCAGCGCGCCGAGCGGGAGGCGCAGACCCGGCGGATCCGGGATCTGGCCGGGCGGGGCGAATAGCCGGTACGGCGATTTCGTAAGGACCGTTCGGGAAGATCTGGGTTACTCGCGAGGTTGTCACAGGCGTCGGGAGAATGGACTCCGACGGTTCATGCTGCCCCGACGACCCGGAGGTGACGAGTGTCCCACCCGATGGCCGGCGGCGGCATGGGCGGCTGGAGCATGCTCCGGTCGCTGCGCAACCGCGACGAGGTCTCCGCCCACGAGCTCAAGCGCGGCACCGCCCGGCGGATCGTCGCGTTCGCCCAGCCCTACCGGCGCGACATCGTCGTCTTCCTGATCACCGTGATCATCGCCGCGGTGATCGGCGTGGCCACGCCGCTGCTCGCCGGCGACGTCATCGACGCGATCGCCGGCGGCGGCGCGGACGCCCGCTCGACTGTCGTCCGGCTCGCCCTGATCATCGCCGCGCTCGCCGTGGCCGACGCGCTGTTCTCCCTGGTCCAGCGGTGGTACTCGGCCCGCATCGGCGAGGGCATCATCCTCGACCTGCGCACCCGGGTGTACGACCACGTCCAGCGGATGCCGCTGCAGTTCTTCACCCGTACCCAGACCGGCGCCCTGGTCAGCCGGCTCAACAACGACGTGCTCGGCGCCCAGCGGGCGTTCACCTCGACGCTGTCCGGCGTGGTCAGCAACGTCATCCAGCTCGTGCTCACCGCCGGGGCGATGCTCGTGCTGTCCTGGCAGATCACCGTGCTGGCGCTGGTGCTGCTGCCGATCTTCATCATCCCGGCCCGCCGGGTCGGCCGGCGCCTGGCCGAGATCACCCGCGAGTCGTACAACCTCGACGCCAAGATGAACGCCACGATGACCGAGCGCTTCGGCGTGGCCGGCGCGCTCCTGGTCAAGCTGTTCGGCGCGCCGGAGGTGGAGGCCGACCGGTTCGCCCGCCGGGCCGAGCGGGTACGCGACATCGGCATCCAGTCCGCGATGTACTCGCGGACGTTCTTCGTCGCGATGCTGCTCGTCGCGTCGCTGGCCCAGGCGCTGACGTACGGCGTCGGTGGCTGGCTGGCGGTCACCGGTGCGGTCAGCGCCGGCACCGTGGTCAAGCTGGCGCTGCTGCTGACCCGCCTCTACGGCCCGCTGACCGCGCTGTCCAACGTCCGGGTCGACGTGATGAGCGCGCTCGTCTCCTTCGACCGGGTCTTCGAGGTGCTCGACCTGCGCCCGTCCATCGCCGAGAAGCCCGACGCGGTGCCGGTGCCGCGTGGCAACGGCCGGGTCGAGTTCCGCGACGTGCGCTTCCGCTACCCGAGCGCCGCCGAGGTGTCACTGGCCTCCCTGGAGGAGGTCTCGACCCTCGACCGCACGGTGAACGAGCCGGTGCTGCGGGGCGTGTCGTTCGCCGTCGAGCCGGGTCAGATGGTGGCCCTGGTCGGTCCCTCCGGCGCCGGCAAGTCGACGCTGTCCATGCTGATCTCCCGGATCTACGACGTCAGCGACGGCCAGGTGCTGGTCGGCGGCGTCGACGTACGGGACGCGACGCTCGCCTCCCTGCGCGACGAGATCGGCGTGGTCACCCAGGACTCGCACCTGTTCCACGAGACGATCCGGGAGAACCTGCGCTACGCCAAGCCCGACGCCACCGACGACGAGATCTGGGCGGCGCTGGCCGGCGCGCAGGTCGCCGACCTGGTCCGGGCACTGCCGGACGGGCTCGACACGACTGTCGGCGAGCGCGGCTACCGCTTCTCCGGCGGCGAGAAGCAGCGCATCGCCATCGCGCGGCTGCTGCTCAAGGCCCCGTCGATCGTGATCCTCGACGAGGCCACCGCCCACCTGGACTCGGAGAGCGAGGCAGCGGTGCAGCGGGCGTTGTCGGTGGCGCTGACCGGGCGTACCGCGCTGGTCATCGCGCACCGGCTCTCCACAGTGCGCGACGCCGACCAGATCCTCGTGCTCGACGAGGGACGGATCGTGGAGCGCGGCCGGCACGACGAGCTGGTGGCGGTCGGCGGCCTGTACGCCGAGCTGTACCGCACCCAGTTCGCGGTCACCGACTCGCCCGCGCCCCCCGCCGAGGCCGAGCAGCCCGAGCCGGTGGTGACCACCGTGCCGATGGGCACCTACGTCGCCCACGAGGCCATGCCCCCGGCCACCGCCAACTAACGGCCCGGCCGGCCGGGCCACCGACGGCCCCGCCGGCACCGGACGGCCGAAGCCCTAACCTGCGGCGACCGCGACGCGCAGCTCGGCGAACGCGGCGCCGAGCGTCTCCGGCGTGAAGTGGGCGTTCAGGCCGCTCGGGTTGGGCAGCACCCACAGCCGGGCCGCCGCGAGCGTCTCCGGCTGCGGCCCGAAACCGGCCTTCGGCCGGGCGAACCCGATCCGGTACGCGGTCACCCCGACCACCGCCACCCAGCGCGGCCGGTAGTGCTCGACCTTCGTGGTGAGCGTGGCGGCGCCGTCGACCAGTTCGCCGGCGGTGAGTTCGTCGGCGCGGGCGCTGGCCCGGGCCACCATGTTGGTGATGCCGAGGCCCAGTGCCGGGAGCGTGTCCTGTTCGCTGGGGTGCAGGAGGCGCGGCGTGAAGCCGCCCCGGTGCAGGGCGGGCCAGAACCGGTTGCCCGGGCGGGCGAAGTGCCAGCCGGTGGCCGCCGACCACAGGCCGGGGTTGATGCCGACGAACAGCACGTCCAGGCCGGGCGCGATCACGTCGGGCAGCAGCCGGTCGGCCGCCGCGGCGAGCTGCTCGCGGCTGGGCCGGGGATGGCGGCGGGCGGGCGTGCCCGGTCCGGGCGCGGCCTCGGGCCGCCCACCGCCCGGCCGCCGTCGATCGCTCACCGGCCCACCGTCCCGGGTGACCGGCCCGCCGCGGGCGCGGCCACCCGCACCCGGCCGGCCGCCGCGGAAAGCCCGCCCACCGCCGTGGAAAGCCCGCCCACCGCCGCGGGAAGCCCGGCCGTCGCGCCCACCGTCACAGCCCGCGCAGCGCGCCGCCGTCGACCGGAACGGTGATCCCGGTGACGTACCCGGCGGCGGGGGAGAGCAGGAACGCGGCCACCCTGCCGAACTCCGCCGGGTCGCCGATGCGCCCGAGCGGGATCGCCGCCTCTGCCTGCGCGCGAGCCCGCTCGGGGTCGCCGGAACCGGCAAGCAGCTCCCGGTTGCGGTCGGTCATGATCCGTCCCGGCAGCAGGCTGACCACGCGGACGCCGTGCGGGCCGAACTCGTCGGCCATGTCCTTCGCGACGCCGGCCAGGCCCGGCCGCAGCCCGTTGGAGATGCCGAGGCCGGGCAGCGGTCCGCGTACCGAGGTGGACAGCACCAGCCCGATCGCGCCGCCGTCGGTGAGTGCCCCGGCCACCGTGCGGGCGAGCCGGACGCTGCCCAGGAAGACCGTCTCGAACGACTCGCGCCACTGCTCGTCGGTGACGGTGGCGGCGGTGCCGGGCGGTGGGCCGCCGACCGAGATCAGCGCGCCGTCGAGGCGGCCGAAGTGTTCGCGGGCGGCGGCGACGAGCCGCTCCGGGGTGGCGGGGTCGGCGAGGTCGGCGGTCAGCCCGATCGCCCGCTGCGGGTCACCGAGCGCCTCGACCGCGGCGGCCACCCGTTCCGGGGTACGCGCGGAGATGACGACCCGGGCGCCGTCGGCGACGAGGTGTTCGGCGGTGGCGAAGCCGAGGCCGCCGGAGGCGCCGGTGAGCACGTACACCCGGTCGGCGAGTCCGAGATCCATGCACCGATCCTGCCGTACCGGCGGGTGCCTGTCAGCGCGGGGCGGGCCGCACCAGGCGTACCCGGCCGGCGACCTGAACCGCGACGGCGCCGCCGGTCCGGGCGAGGGCCGGCAGCCGGCGTGGCCGGGGCGGGCGCTGGCCGTCGTAGCGGCTCGCGGCCTCCCGCGCGGCCAGCTCGTCCGCGCCCAGGGGCGGCAGCGCGTCCCGGTCGAGCAGGTCGCGGGCGAGATCCCAGCCGTCGCGCAGCGACCCGTTCGTGGGCCGGCCGTCGGCCCACGTGGTGAACGCGGCCGGCCAGTCCGGTCCGAGGCCGGCGGCGAGCAGCGGCCAGTGCCGGGCCACGTCCCCGGCCCGTTTGCGCAGCAGCGCCCGTCGGGCCGCCTCGACCGGGGCCGGGGCGAAGCCGGGCGGCAGCGGTCCACCGGCGACGAGCGCCGCGACCAGTTCGGCCTGCCGGGCGGCCAGGTCGCCGCTCACGTGACCACCGGGTGGCCGGACGCGGCGGCCAGCGCGTCCAGCTCGCCGCGCAGCTCGGCGGCGGGCGGGTAGTGCCCGTCGCGTTCCAGCAGCAGCGCGGGCGGGCGGCGCCTGGTGCACAGTTCGCGGACCAGGTCCAGCACGGCCTCGGGCACCGGATCGGTGTGCGTGTCGTGGTAGAAGCCGCCGTGCTCGGCGCCGCCCGCGACGTGCACGTAGGCGATGCGTTCCAGCGGCAGCCGGTCCAGCAGCGCGGCCGGCTCGCCGCCCCGGTTGCGGGCGTTGGCGTGCACGTTCGCCACGTCGAGCAGCAGCAGCGCGCCGGTGGCGTCGAGGATCTCGGTGAGGAAGTCCGCCTCGTCCAGTTCGTCGTCCGGCCAGTCGAACAGCGCCGCGATCGGCTCCAGGGCCAGCGGCACCGGCAGCTCCGCCTGCGTCCGCCGGACGTTCGCCACCACCGCCGCGACCGCCTCGCGGCTGCGCGGCAGGGGCAGCAGGTGACCGGCCTCCAGGCCGCCGGCCCGCACGAACGCGATGTGCTCGCTCACCAGCGGCGCGTCCAGGGCCGCGGCCACCCCGGCCAGGTGCGCCACCCGGGCCGGATCGACCGGTTCCGCGCCGCCGAGGGACAGCCGCACCCCGTGGGGTACGACGTCGACGCCGCGTCCGCGCAGGTCGGTGAGCCCGTCCGGGAGCGGCCCGGCCGGTGCGATCGCCTCCGCGACCACCTCGACGAAGCGCAGTCCCGGTAGCCCGGCGACGAAGCCGGCGATCTCGGGGCGCCAGCCGATGCCGACGCCGGACGGGCCGCTCATCCGCCGCACCCGCCGCCCCCGCCGCAGCCACCACCCCCGCCGCACGAGCTGCCGCCGCCGCACGAGGAGGTGCCACCGGCGGTCGCCCCGCCGCCGCAGGAGGTGCCGCTGCTCGCGCCGCCCGTGTTGCCCAGCGCCTGCCGCTGGATCTCGGCCTGCTCCGCGAAGCCCGGGTCCATGGTCCAGAGCGTGGCGGTACCGAACAGCGCCACGCCCAGCGCCACGTCCGTCGCGCCGTACGTGGAGTACGCGGGCCTGGCGTCCGGCCGCAGCCAGGCGTGCCGGCGGCGCATGTCGTTCAGCGCGGCGGTGGCCGCCCGGGTACGCCACGGCACGCGGTTGAGCAGCACGAACGCGAGGCCGAGCGGGAACAGGCTGAGCAGCAGCCAGCCGGTGGGCCGGTCGTTGAGGAGCCCGGAGACCGCGCGCACGATGCCGATCGCCAGCAGGGCTCCGATCAGCAGCGCGCCGCGTCGCAGCGTCCGGCGTCGCTCCTGGTCCAGGGCCAGGCCCCGGCGTACCAGGCCGTCGCGCAGCTCGTCGAGCGCGCGCCGCACCCACTCGTCGGTGGCCAGGTCCCGGGTTCGCAGGCCGCGGCTCGCCGCGTGGTGGACCGCCTGGTCCAGCGGCGTGGCGCCGGCCGGCAGCGGACCGCCGGTGGTGAGCCGCCGGTCCGGCCGGACGCCTACCGCGCCCGCGTGGCGCAGCCCGCCCAGCGCGGCCCAGACGGCGAGCTGGTCGCCGCCGTTGAGGTAGGCGACCTGCTGCGGCCCCAGTCCGCCGTGGACGGCCACCGGCGTGCCCGCCAGCATGCGCCACCGGTACACGATCGCACCGATGACCAGGACGACGGCGAGCAGGAGGTACCAGCGCAGGAATACGGGGCCGGGGATGCCCCAGGTGTCGGTGGGGATCATCGTCTGCTCCTGTCGCGAGGAGGGGTCGCGGCTCATTGTGGAGCAGGCGCGCCAGAGTCGATCTCCTGGAGGGGCGTAGTTACCGGACCGAGACCGGCGCCGGTTCAGTGCCGGCGGACGGCCTCCTCGACCAGGTCGAGCACCCGGGCCAGGTCGCCGGCCGGGCGGCCCATCGCCAGGTGCAGCACCAGCCCGTCGTAGGCCAGCTCCAGGAACTGGGCGAGCACGTCGATCGGCACGTCGTCGCGGAGGACGCCTGCTTCGCGCTGGCGCAGCAGGCGCTCCCGGGTCGCGGCGGCGATGGCCTCGGACCGTTCCGCCCAGCGCTTGGCGAAGGCGGGGTCGGTGCGTAGCCGGCGGGAGACCTCCAGCTGGCTGCCGAGCCAGCCGGTGGTGTCCGGCGAGACGGCCCGGGCCAGCAGGTCGCGCATGACCTGCACGAGGCCGTTGCGGGCGACCGTCTCCACCATCGCGGCGGCGTCGTCCTCGGCCACGGCGAGGAACAGGGAGTCCTTGTCCCGGAAATGGTGGAAGATCGCGCCCCGGGACAGGCCGGTGGCCTCCTCCAGCCGCCGTACGGTGGCGCCCTCGTATCCGTGCCGGGCGAAACACGCCCGCGCCGCCGCGAGGATCTCCTGCCGGCGCGCGTCGAGCTGGTCCTGACTTACTCTGGGCACGAACGGATCGTCGCAGGTGGAACCGGTCGATGCAAACCGTACGTACGGCTTGAGATGCGGCCGACGCTTGATCATCTGGCACCGCCCGGTGGTTACGATCGGCGGGTGACCGCCCTTCCCGCGCGCCCGCTCACCGTCGCCGCCGTCCAGGCCCAGCCCGTCCCCGGCGACGTCGCCGGCAACGCCCGCGCCGCCGCCCGCCTCGCCGGCCGGGCCGAGGGTGCCCGCGTCGTGGTGCTGCCCGAGCTGTTCCTGCCGGCGTACCACCCGCCGACGCTCGGCGCCGATCCGGAGGGCACGGACGTGGCAGCCGACGCCGGCGGCCGGGTGAGCGACGCCCGGCTGGACCCGCTGCGTTCCGCCGCCGCCGACGCGGGCGCAGCCGTGGTGATCGGCGCCGCCGTCCGCCACCCCGACCGGCGGCGCACCATCTCCTCGCTCGTCGTGGACCCGGCCGGCACGGTCACCGCCGCGTACGACAAGCAGCAGCTCTGGAGCGGCGAGCGGGAGCTGTTCGACGCCGGCCGCCGGGGTGCCACGCTCGAGGTCGACACGTGGCGGCTGGGACTGGGCGTCTGCTACGACGGCTGCTTCCCGGAGCACGCGCGGGCCGCCGCCCGCGACGGCGCGCACGGCTACCTCTGCCCGAGCGGCTACCTGGTCGGCTCGGCGCACCGCCGCGACCTCTACTACGCGGCCCGGGCGCTGGACAACACCATGTACGTGGTGTTCGCCAACGCGGTCGGCGGCGCCGATCCGTGGCGCTTCAACGGCGGCGCGGCGGTGTACGACCCGGAGGGCCGGCCGCTGGCCCGGGGCGCCGACACCGGCGAGGACGTGCTGGTGGCCACGCTGGACCCGGACGCGCTGGCCGCCACCCGCGCGGCGCACACCATGCTGCGGGACCGCCCGCTCGGCGCCGGGGCGGCTCGCGCCGTCCTCGTGGCCTGATCGCCGTGGCGGGGCCCTCGGCCCTGTCGGTGCTCCGGCCCGTCCCGTAGGGTGCCCAGGTGCCGTTGCTCCTGCTTGATCTGGACAACACCCTGCTGGACCGCGACGGGCCGTTCCGCGCCTGGGGAGAACGCTTCCTGGACGGCATCGGCGCGCCGCCGGCCGACCTCGACTGGTTGGTGTCCGTGGACGCGGACGGACTGACCAACAGGTGGGACGTGGCGGATGCGATCCGCGACCGGTACGCGCTGCGCATCCCCTCGATCGACCTGGTCGACGAGCTGCACGACGGCGTGGTGGCCCATATGCGGCTGGACCCGCTGGTGGCCTGCGCGCTGCGGATCGCCGCCGACGCGGGCTGGGTGCCGGTGGTGGTCACCAACGGCGCGTCCCGTCAACAGGACGCCAAGATTCGCAAGACCGGCCTGGACCGGTACGTCGCCGACTGGGTGATCTCCGAGGAGGCGGGCGTCAGCAAACCGAACCCGAGGATCTTCGCGCTCGCCGCCCAGCGGGCCCGGATGCCGCTGCGCGGCGCGTGGGTGGTCGGCGACAGCCCGGAGGCGGACATCGGCGGCGCGACGGCGGTGGGCCTGCCCAGCGTCTGGCTGCACCGGGGACGCCGCTGGTCCGATCCGAGGTTCGCGCCCACCCGGATCGAGGACGGGCTGATCGCCGCCGTCGCGGCCGTCCTGGCCGGCTGACGGCGCTCGGCGGCGCAGGCCGGCAGGCGGCACGGCGGCGCAGGCCGGCAGGCGGCGCGGCGGCCCAGCGGCGCACCGCGCGGAAAATCCATTGACCCGCTGCGGGCGGGGCACGAGCATGGTGCCGCGCGAGTGCGCAGCCGGGTGTACCCGGTCGAGGAGAGGGGGTCGGTCATGGCCGTTTTCGCAGGGTCGTACCACCTGCCTCCACCAGCCTCGATCGAAGGACAGATCCACCCGTGCGCGATCACGACATCCCGGCGCCGCAGCGCCGTGGCCGCGGCAAGAGCCGCTTCGACGACGACGAACCCGACTTCCTGAAGCGGGGGCGGCGTACCCCGCCGACCCTCACCGACCCGGACGCCGAGCCCGAGGCGGAGGACGCCTGGTCCTCCTGGGACCAGGCCGTCCACGGCCCCGAACCGCACCCGGAGTGGCTGGTCACCGAACTGGCCGCCCGGGACACCGAGCTCGGGGTGCTCAAGACCGGCAAGGAGGCGGACGTCCACCTGGTCCGCCGCGCCGTGCCGGGTACCGACCGCGGCTGCCTGCTGGCGGTCAAGCGCTACCGCGACGCCCAGCACCGGCTGTTCCACCGCGACGCCGGTTACCTGGAGGGCCGCCGGGTCCGCCGGTCCCGTGAGATGCGGGCGATGACCGGCCGCACCGCGTTCGGCCGGCAGATGATCGCCGGGCAGTGGGCGGCGGCCGAGTTCGCCGCGTTGTCCCAGCTCTGGGAGATCGGGGCCGCCTCCGGGCGGATCGCCGTGCCCTACCCGGTGCAGCTGCTCGGCACCGAGTTGATGCTGGAGTTCGTCGGCGACGCCGAGGCGGGGGAGGCCGCGCCGCGGCTGGCCCAGGCCCGGCCCGGCGACGACGAGTTGCGCGACCTGTGGGACCAGCTCGTGGAGGCCCTGACGGTGCTCGCCCGGGCCGGGTACGCACACGGCGACCTGTCGCCGTACAACCTGCTGGTGCACGCGGGCCGGCTGGTGATGATCGACCTGCCGCAGGTGGTCGACGTGGTGGCGAACCCGCAGGGGGCCGACTTCCTGGCCCGCGACGTGCGGGTGGTGGCCGCCTGGTTCACCGCCCGCGGGATGCCCGCGACGGTGACCGACCCGGTGGCGCTGACCGAGGCGCTGCTGCGGGAGGCGGGCGTCCGCTGA